>JALONY010000167.1 GCA_025454715.1 Anaerolineae bacterium | reverse complement strand
GGTACACACCAGCTACAACGTGACGGGCACCTCGACCGGGCGGTTGTCGAGCAGCAACCCGAACCTGCAAAACATCCCGATTCGGACGGAGATTGGGCGTTACGAGGGGCAGGACATCCATAAGGCGACGGCAGCGGCGGTGTCGGGCATCCCGATCGAGCAGGTGACGTATGAGCAACGGAGCTTTGCCAAGCGGGTGAACTTCGGGCTGATTTATGGCATGGGGGCGTTCCGGCTGGCGCGGGATAGCAACTTGACGTTGAAAGAGGCCGAGGAATTCATCCGCACGTATTTTGCGCGTTTGCCGGACGTTCAGGCCTATTTGCAAGAGACGAAAGAGCGGGCACGGACGGACGAGGGTTTGGTGACGCTGGGTGGGCGGCGGCGGGTGTTCCCTGCGTTGATGAACCCGAAAGCGGGGCGGCAGGTGATACAGGGCGAGGAGCGCGCCGCCATCAACATGCCGATTCAGGGGAGCGCGGCGGACATCATCAATACGGCGATGATCCGGTTGCATGACGAATTGGCGCGGCGTAAGCTGGGCGCGTTCATGACGTTGCAAGTGCACGACGAACTGGTGTTGGAAGTGCCGGAAGATGAAATCGACGAGGTGAAGGCGTTGGTGGTGGCGGTGATGGAGGGGGCGTACCCGCTCGACCCGCCATTGAAGGCCAATGCCGAGGTCGGTAAGAACTGGAACGACCTGAGCTGACCGATTAAAAACGCCCCTGTCGGATGACCCGACAGGGGCGTTTTTGGGTGGTGTGGTCACCCTTACTCGGGCATCATCAGGTCACCTGCGCCGAAGACTTGCCCCGGGCGGATGACGATGGGCTGGTTGAGGTCGGGGGTGGCGAACAGGTCGTAGGTGGTGGCACCGGTGATGCGGACGGGGACGATTTCGCCGACCGGAAGCTCGCCCTCGACGATGACATAACCGTCGATTTCGGGGGCGTCGCGGTAGCTACGCCCGAGGCTGAGGGCGCTACCGGTGGCGTTGCCGTGCTCGTCCTCGGCCTCGCCGTGGCCTTCGACCAAGATTTCGAGGGTCTTGCCGATGAGGCGTTGGTTTTTGGCGAGGCTGATGCCTTGTTGGACTTCCATCAGGCGATCCCAGCGAGCTTGCTTGACCTCGTCAGAGACTTGGTTGGGGAGGTTGGCGCTGGGGGTGCCGATTTCGTAGGAATATTTGAAGGCGCCGACGCGATCGAATTGCAGGTCGGTGACCATCTTCATCAGGCCGTCGAACTCTTCGTCGGTCTCGCCCGGGTAGCCGACGATGAAGGTGGTGCGGACGGCCAGCTCGGGCATGGACTCGCGCAGTTTGCCGATGGTGTCGTAGACCCATTCGACGTTGGCGGGGCGCTTCATCCGCTTGAGGGTCTCGCGGTGGCCGTGCTGGAGCGGGATATCGAGATAGGGCAAGATTTGCTTGTGCTTGGCCATGGTGTCCATCATGCGCGGGGTGACGTAGCCCGGGTAGGCGTACATGACGCGAATCCACGGGATGCCCGGGGCGGCGGCGACGATGGAGTCGAGCAATTCGGCGAGGCCGTCCTTGAGGCCGAGGTCATAGCCGTAATCCCTTGATTTTGGGGATGGCGCAGAAGGCGCATGGGCGACGGCAACCATCGGCAATCTTGAGGTAGGCGCTGGCGCCTTGCACGCTGGCGCGCAGCACGCCACGCTCATCGAGGCCGACGACTTTGGCGTCGGTGGGCAGGTGATAGAGCGGCTCGGGGTGCTTGCGGTCACGCAGGCGGGTGACGAGGTCGAAGATGTCCATCCAGCGGCGGGTGCCGATGACGCCATCGAGACCCGGGACGTGCTGGATGAGCTGCTCGCCGTAGCGTTGTGAGAGGCAACCGGCGGCGATGACCATTTGCTTGCCGCGGCGCTGGCTGACCAAATCGCGCAGGGCGGACAGCGATTCTTCTTTGGCGGCATCGACGAAACCGCAGGTATTGACGATGAGGACTTCGGCTTTGAAGGGGTCGCCGACGGCGCGCATCCCGTTTTGGGAGAGGACTTGCGCCATGCTTTCGGAATCGACGGTGTTCTTGGAACAACCGAGGCTGAGCAGATAGAAATTGTCTTTGCGGGTGCGGACAGGGGGCATGGATGCCTCATAAACAGCGTCTGCGGGCAGACGTTTGCGGACGGTTAGGGATTGGAGCGCGATTATACTGATTGACGGGTGTGGCGAACAGCGCGCCCTAGATTAGGGTTTTTCGGGCGTGGAGCCGACGGGTGTGACTTGGGGCGGGACGAGGGCGGTTGGGGTTGGGGTGGTGGTCGGTGGCAATGTGGCGGTCGGGGTGGGGGTATCGGACGGCGTGAAGCTGGGCGTCAGGGTGGGTGAGGCGGTGGCGGTCGGGCTGGGGGTGGGGCTGACGGCGGGCGTGGGCGAGAGGGTCGGGCTGGGGCCGAACGTGGGCGAGGGGGTTTGCTCTGCCAAGAGGGTGGCTGCCAGCGGGAGTGGGGTGTTTTGGGGTGTGGCGCTGATGTCGGCAGTGGGGTCGAAGCCCGGGCCGGTCAGGATTTGGATGTCGTTGGCGGGGCGGAAGGTGATGGTGATGGCTTGGCCGCGCTCGCCGAAACTGGGCTGGGGTTGGCCGTTGTAGGTGATGATGAGCGCCTCGGCGTTACTGCTGTTGACGACGACCTCGTTGATGCCGCGGTATTCCAACGTGAGCTCGCCCGGGCGGACGAGGCCAGAATATAGTTGTGCGCCGTCGGCGGAGACGCTGACCCATGCGCGTTGCTGGAATTCGACAGTGACGAGGACGGGCTCGCCGTTGTAGTTTTGCTGGCTGCGTGGGGCGAGGGTAGGGGTGACGACGTAGATGCGGGTGGGGATGCTGGTGAAGGTGGCGGTAGGCGGTAAATCGGCCAGTCCGATGGGCAGTGTGGGCAGCGTCTCATCGATGGGCGAGATGGTGCGGTTGATGAGCTGTGAGACGATGACGGCAATGACGGCAACGGAGGCGGCTGCGAGGGTGAGGATGACCAGCACGTTGAGCAAGTTGGCGCTGCGGGCGGGCTTGCGGGGGCGCTCGGTGGGGGTGCGTGGTCGCGAGGCTTCGGATGGGTCGGGGCGGCGATATTCACCGGAGGCGCGGCGCGGGTCGGTGGCTGGGCGACGTGCTTCGGTGGGGGGGCGGGTGTTTTGGGTCGGGTCGGGGCGTCGGCGGCGCTTGGGCGGGTTGAGGATGTCGGCGTAGGCGGCTTGGACTTGCTCGACATCGAGGCCGAGGAAGTGGGCGTAGTTGGTCAACATGCCGCGGACTTGGACGGGCGAGAGCTCGGGCAAGACGAATACCCCTTGCTCGAACGATTCGAGGACAGGGGTGGGGATGCGGGTTTTGGCGCGCACGTCTTCCAGCGACCACTCGCGGGAGTCGCGGGCTTGCTGAAGCAGTTGACCGAGCGAGTATGAGTCCATCGTAGCTGTGTCCCTAAAGCAAAACAGCCCGCCGGTTCAGAGCGCCCGGCGGGGCTGATTCGTCTCGTGAACGCCGATGACTAGGCGTTGGCTTCGGCCTCGACGGCTTCGGCGGGCGCGGCAGCAGCGGCTTCGGCAGCGGCCTTGCGCTTGGCGAGGAACTCATTGAGCTCTTCCTCGCGGACGATGGTGACCTTGAGCGCAGGCGAAACCTCGGTGCCGAGGCGGACGGGCACGCTGTGGGTGCCGACTTCGCGCAGGACTTGTTGGCTGATGCGGCGACGGTTGATGTCCACACCGGTGGCCTTGAGCAACTCATCGGCGATTTCTTGGGTGGTGACGGAGCCGAACAACTTGCCGGTGGCGGCGGCGCGGCGGCCAAAAATCAGCTCGACGCCATCGATCTTGCGCCCGAGGTCGTTGAGCAGGTTCTCGAGGTTGGCGCGCTTGACGGCGGATTGCTCACGCAGGCGCTTGGCGCGCTTGAGCTCGGTGTCGGTGGCCTTGACGGCCAAACCGCGGGGGATGAGGAAGTTACGGGCGAAACCGTCGGCCACGTCGATGACCTCACCGGCGACGCCGTGCTTGTAAACATAGTCGAGCAGGATGACTTTCATGTGATTTCCCTTATTCAACACCCAACGCCCCAGTCGAAGGCTGGGCGCATGTCGTCTCTGGTCAGGTAACGTGGGCGAAATTATAGCGGTGCGGGGCGGGCGTGCCAAGAGTCGTTTAGGGCATTTGGGGCGTTAACCTGCCGGTTTGCTCGAAGCCGAGGGTCGAAATGGACAGCGCGGTGCCGGTCAGGGCGCGTTCGACTTGGGCTTGGACGGCGTTGAGCGGGCCGAGAAAGCGCGCCGGGCGTGGGATTGGGGTGCGTGCACCGGTCAGCTCGATGGGGACGTATTGGCCGGTTTGCCAATCGTAGAGGCTGACGAGGGTCTCGGCAAACGAGATGTCGTTTTCGGTGACGACGAGGGTGAGGGTCTCGACCTCGGCGAGGCGTTTGGAGGGGATGGGGGTGAAGCGATAGGCCAAGAAGCTGTCGGTATAAGAGACGAGGATATTGGGGGTGGAGTCGGTGCCGCTGGTGTCGCTGACGGTCAGCCACGTGAAGTCGTCGGGGTGGGCGGTCACGATGGCGGACGGGGCGAGGCGGGTGGTGGTCAGGCGGGTGATGTAGAGGGTCTCGTCGAGGGTTTGGGTGCGGATGTTGGGGAGGGTCTCGGCGGTGGGAGTGGTGGATGACCAGCCAATCAGGTACACGTCGTCGCCCAAGCCGTTGGTGAAGAATTGATCGACGATGAAATTGGAGATGAAGGCTTGGCGGCGGACTTGGGCGGGGGTGAGGTTTATCGGGTTGTAACCGGCGTAACCTGCGAAATAAATGACGGGGTCATATAGCGCGTCACCGATGATGGCGCGGGCGGTGGCGTC
This sequence comes from Anaerolineae bacterium, assembly GCA_025454715.1. Lineage (GTDB taxonomy): Bacteria > Chloroflexota > Anaerolineae > Aggregatilineales > Phototrophicaceae > Flexicrinis. Next base: position 2,847 of record JALONY010000167.1, on the reverse strand, counting down.
TGCGCCGAGGTTGCCGTCTTGACCGCGCACGACATAGCGCGATTGGCGGGGGTTGACGAAGCTGGCGGCGTATTGGACGGTGGCGGCGGCGGTGTTTTGGTCGGGCGGGTAGGGCATGAGTGTTTCGACGGGGAGGATTTCACCCGCGTTGAGCTGCCTTTCGAGGCGGTAAGCGCCGTGTTTGGACAGCAGGACGGCCTCGGTGAGCGGGGTGGTCAGGCCGTTTTCGACGGTGCCGCGCCATTGTTCGCCGGTCGAGGTCTCGGTGATGGTGAGGGTGCCGGAAAGCTCGGGCTTGGGGATTTGGCCATCGGTGACGAACCCGGCCATGAAGCTGGCATCGACGGGAAAATCGATGGCGCGGAAGGTGGGGTCTTGGGCAATGCGAACGGAGGCGGGCGCGTTGGCGAGGATGCCTTCATTGGCGCGCAAGAGGGGGCGCAAGGCGCGTGCATCGTCGAGGGCGAGCGTGTATTGTGCGCGGCGGGGCGCGAGCAGGCCGATGAGCTGACGGGCGCGGGCGTCGGGCGAGTCCGGCCATGACTCGACGACGGTGAGGCGGCTGAGGATGACTTCCTCACCACGCAAGTTGAAGCCGGTCGCCCATGCGATGGCGGTAAAGCCGAGGATAAGGGCTGGGATGGTCAGCCATGCCAATTCTCGGCGGTTGATGCGGCTGAGGATGAAGTAGTTGATGGGGCCAATCAAGAGGACGTAGGCAATCAAGAAGACGATCATCGCCGTGACCTCGGGCAGGACGGTGACGCCCGGCAAGATTTCGAGGGCTTGGTAGCCTTGGGTGAGGTTGACGAAACCGGACGACCAGCTTGGGCGGGGGGCGGTGCTGATGGCGAGGGTTTGCCAGAACGAGGGCAACCCTGCCCATGTGTCGAACGGGGCGGCGGTCGGGTCGAAGGCGAGGTAATCGACGGTGCCGCTGCCGAGGGTACGGCGGGCGACGAGGATTTGGCCGTCAGAGGTGAGGGCGAGGGCTTGGGCACCGTCTTGGAGCGCACCACTGGCGATGGTGCTGGCGGTCGCGGTGGGTGCGGTGGGTTGTGCGGCAAGGGCAGCGAGCGGCGAAAAGTCGGTCAGGGTGCGGGGTTGTGCTGGGATGACGGGCAACAACGGGAGCACGCCCGCGGTGGTGGCCTCGGCCTCGGCACCGGCGGCGACCATGAGGTGGCCACCGCGCACGACCCATGCGCGCAAGGCGTCGCGTTGAGCGGTGGTCAGCCCTTCGGTGCGGGCGCGGTTGAGGATGAGGATGTCGATGGCTTCGAGCCCAGCGGGGTGGTCGGGCAGGGAGTCGGGGGCGAGGTTGGCTTGGGCGACCAATTGGCCGGTGGCGGCGGCGGTGCTGAGGTCGATGTTGGCGGCGGCGGCGACCAACCCCTCGGGAGTGAACAACTCGACGCGCAGCAGGTCGGTGAAGCTGCGGAGGCTGACATAGAGGGTGTAGGTGCGGCTGGTATCGGCAGGCAACTCGACGGGGGTGGTGACGGGGTTGGTCAGGCCGCGTGAGCGCTCTGGGCGGATGACGAGGGCGCCGGTGAAGGGCGCACCGGTGTTTTCGAGCCGGATGACGACCGGAGTCCACATGTTGTCGCGGAAGCGGCCATCGAAACCGGCGCGGATGGACATGGTGACGATGCCGGATTGCGCTTGTGTAGGGGGGCGCAGGGGGGAGAGGGTCAAGAGCGCGGCGAGGCTGAGCAGGATGAGCAACGAAAGGCGTTTCACAGGGGGCGACCTCGTCGGGATGGGGTGGGCGGAAAGGGGAGATTAGTCGGAAAAGGTGGGCGGTGGGTCGTCGAAAAAGAGCGACCACCACAACTGCCAATTTTCGGGCTGTTGGTAACCGGTGCTGAACGCGCCGACCTCGATGGGGACGGGGGTGGCGACGACGGTGGTTTGTGAGGGGACGGGGATGATGAGCTTCTCACCAGCGCGCACCATCTTGCCGCGCCCGCGTGCCCATTGCTCGACATAGTAATCGTTGAGGGCGGCGTTGCGCTCGGCCAAGAGCCGCTCTTGTTCGGCCTCGAGTTCGGCGATTTCGCGTTGGATTTCGTCGTAGGCTTCGAGGATGGGGCGACCGGCGGCGATGCGTGAGCTGAAGTTGATGGTGAGGATGAGGCCGACGGCCAAGACCACGGCAAAGATGAGCTGGAAGCTGGAGATGCTGCCAGCGGGTTTGCGGGATTGGCGGGGGGTGGGGGGTGTTTGTGCGGCGCTCATAGGGTTGATTGTAGCGCGTTGGGGGGCGAAAACAAAGACCCCAGCGGTTTGCTGGGGTCTGGTGTGCCGAAGGTGGGAGTCGAACCCACACTCCTGTAAAGGAACTACGCCCTGAACGTAGCGCGTCTGCCAATTCCGCCACTTCGGCTTGGGTGGTGCTGATGAGGAACATTTTAGGCGTGTTGTGGGTGGGTGTCAAGCCCAATTTGGGTCAGTTGGGCTTTTGGTCTACGCTGGGGGGTGGGCGCTGGGAATTGGGCGTAAATCGTGTAAGATATGCGTTGGAAGGACGACGAACGCACTGGAGTGACATTCGATGATGAAAAAGCGCGTGCTTTTGGGATTGTTGAGCGTGATGGTGTTTGCCGTCACGGGCTTGGCGCAAGCGCAGGCAGTGGTGACGACGCCGGTACCTGCTGGGACGACGACCACGACGACGGCCAGCTCGAACGTGACCGTCTTTTATGTGACATGCCTCGATCAGGGGGTGGTCAACTTTAGCGGGACGATGTTGGCGGGCTCGGACGTGTACTATCAACTGTATAGCGGCGCGGGAGCGACCGGCACGGCGTTGTCGCAATTGCGGCGTGCGGCGGTCGATGGGGC
>JALONY010000166.1 GCA_025454715.1 Anaerolineae bacterium | reverse complement strand
GCGAGGCCGATGCCGGTGCCCTCGAACTCGGCATCGGGGTGGAGGCGTTGGAAGGCGACGAACAATTTTTCGGCATATTTGTTGTCGAACCCGACGCCGTTATCGCGGATGACGAAGACGGTGGGGTGGGTGGGGTCGGTTTGCGGCTCGGCATAGACCTCGATGCGGCTGTGGGCGCATTTGCTGGTGAACTTCCATGCGTTGGTCAGCAGGTTTTGCAGCATCAAATCGACGAGGTTGGAGTCGGCACGTTCGATGAGGTCGGGCATGACGACCCATTCGATGGTGCGGCTGGGCTCCAGTAAGGTCAATTCTTCGAGGATGCGTTGGCTGATGGCCGAAATATCGACCGTTTGGACTTGCATATCGGTGCGCGAGACGCGGCTGAGCTTGAGCATATCGTCAATCAGGCGGCTCATGCGTTTGCTGGCGGCGCGCACGCGCTGGAGGTATTCGCGCCCGTCCTCGGGCAAGGTGTTGCCGTAGTCTTCTTGTAGGGCGCGGGTGAAGCCATCGATGGCGCGCAGGGGGGCGCGCAAGTCGTGGCTGACGGAATAACTGAAGGCCTCGAGTTCGCGGTTGACGGCGGTGAGCTGGTTGAAGCGTTGGCTCAGCTCTTGTTCCGAGAGGCGCAGGGCTTTGGTGCGCTCGGCCACCTTGCCCTCCAGTTGCTCATTGACCCCGCGCAAACGCTCGATGAGGGCTTTGTTTTCGAGGAAGGCGGCGGCTTGGGTCGAGAACAGGCGCAGGATGAAATGGTCTTCTTGGGGGAAGAGGCCGGTGCCGTCCAGCCCCAGCAGCATCACCAGCCACGCCTTATCTTCGGTGGCGACCGGCACGACATATAAGGCCGGAACGCCAAGCTTGGCGCGCAGGGTCGGGTGGTCGGTGGCCGGCTGGGCGCGGTCGATATACAGGATGTCGTGGGTTTGCCACGCATGGAGGATGGGCTTGATGTCGTCGGGCGAGAGCTGGAGGAGCTGATCGGTCTGGATGTCGCTGACGACCACCTCTTGGGTGCCTTGGCGGACGGTGGCGACGGCGGCCTTGGCGCCACCGATGGCGCGCAAGCTGCCGGTGGTGATGTAGCGCATGGTGCGGTTGAGCGATTGGGTGATGATGAACTGCCCGACCTGCGCGAGGAACCCACCCAGCTCGACCATCTGGAGCGGGTGCCAGACCCAGCGCGGCGGCATGAACCCCAGATAGAAGCAGGCGATATACGCCCACGCCAAAAAGGCTTGGATTAGGCGCTCACTGGTCGAAATCGGGCGGTCGTTGAGCTCGTAGAGGAACAAGAGCGTCACCATGGTGGTGATGGCGACCACGAAAAAGGCGATGCCGACCCCGATGATTTGGCGGCGCAGGCGGGCGAGACCTGCGGCGCGGGCGGCACCGCGCAGCATCAGCAAGACCGGCACCGCCCCAAACGCGATGAAGGCCACGCCGGTCGCCACCCAAAACCCGACGGCGCTGGGCGCACGCAAATCGACCAACCACACCCCAACCCCGAACACCAGCGACCCAATCCAGACCGTTCGGGTGATGCGTTGCGAGGTAGGCTGGATGTGGACGGCCATCCGCATCAGCAGGTAGGGGTGTGCCAGCAACACCGACAGCACCAAGCGGTTGGCGGTGTCGTTGGTGGTGCCGAACACCCAATAGGTGATGATGGCCAGCGCGGTGCTGACGAAAATCAGGGCGCTGTCGCGACGGACGGCATCGCGGTGTTGGGCATAGTTCCACAGCGCAATGCTCGCCAAGACCAACATCATGGCTTCGTGTAGGCGGAGGGCAAGCGCTTCGAGGGTCATGGTGTGCCTCAGCCGTGCAAGGGGGTAGGGGTGCCGACCACGGCCTGCAAGGCGGCCTCGAACACGGCCAATGCCTCGTCGAGGTGCGCTTCGGTGATGATGAGCGGGGGTATCCAGCGGATGACGTTTTCGTAGGTGCCACAGGTCAACAGCAGCAACCGGTGTTGTAGGCAGTGGGCGGCCACGGCTTTACAGGTGGCCTTATCGGGCTGGCCGTCCGGCGCGGTGAACTCGACCCCGACCATCAGGCCGCGCCCGCGCACCTCACCGATGACCGGATAGCGCGTTTGCAGGTCGTGCAGGCGTGCCATCAACAGAGCGCCCATCTGGGCGGCGTTTTCGGGCAGGTGCTCGTCTTGCATCACGCGCACGGTCTCGAGGGCGGCGGCCAGCACGACCGCGCTCCCGCCGCCGTAGGTGCCGCCGTGGCTGCCGGTCACCCATTTTTGCATGAGCGCGTGGGGCGCCCCGACCGCCGAAATCGGCAGGCCACTGCCCAAGCCTTTGGCCATGATGATGATGTCCGGCTCGAGGTTGGCGTGCTCGAAACAGAAGAATTTGCCGGTGCGCCCGAAACCGGTCTGGACTTCGTCGGCGACGAACAAGATGCCGTGTTGGGCGCACAGCTCACGCAGGCGGCGCAAAAACCCGATGGGCGCAGGCACATACCCGCCCTCGCCCAAGACCGGCTCGATGATGACGGCGGCGGTATCTTCAGGGGCGGCTTGGCTTTTCAGCAACGTCTCGAACTGGTGGAGGCAAAATGCGCTGACCTCGTCCTCGGTCATGCCGTAATAGTGCGCATAGGGGAACGGGGCGACCACGATGCCGGACGGCAAGGGGTGATATTTGTGGCGGTAGACCGTCTTGGAGGTGGTCATGGCCATCGTTTGGGCGGTGCGCCCGTGGAAGCTGCCCTGAAAGACGACGATGTTGGTCTTGCCGGTGGCGTGGCGCGCCAGCTTGACGGCGGCCTCGGTCGCCTCTGCGCCGGAATTGGCGAAAAAGAAGGTGTCGATGCTGGGGGGCGTGACCTCGCGCAGGGCGTCGGCCAGCGCCACCGCTTGCGGCGTGATGACCACGTTCATCTGGCCGAACAACAGGCGGGCGGCTTGGTCTTGGATCGCCTTGACCACGCGAGGGTGGCAGTGGCCGGTGTTGATGACCCCGATGCCGCACGTAAAATCGAGGTAGCGTTGCCCGTCGGCATCGTATAGGTATGCGCCTTCGCCGCGCACGGGCTGGAGGGTGGTGAGGTGTGACCAAACGGGGGACAGGGAATCGGTCGGCATGGGGCGCAGTCCTATCGTGGGGAGGCGGGCGGATGTTGTGGCGAGGTTAGAATCATGCTTGGAATTTGTGATATGTGAGAGTGTAACGAATTTCGGTATGCTTGGCTACACATTGGTCTGCACGTGTGGGCTGTGATGCGCGTGGCGGCAGAGACGGTATAAAGGGAAATGTGATGACGACAGTTTATGAGGTTCGTAGCCCGTATGATGGCCGCGTGGTCGGGCAGGCACCCGACTCGAGCGAGGCGGAGGTGCGTGCGGCGCTCGACCGTGCCGAGGCGGTGCGCCCTGCGTTGGCGCAGATGCCCGCCCACCGACGCGCCGCCCTGTTGACCAAGACCGCGGGGCTGTTGGAGGCGCACAGCGACGACATCGCTCGTTTGATTGCGGCGGAGAGCGGCAAGCCGTTGCGCTACGCCCGCGCTGAGGCCATGCGCGCCGTGGAGACGTTCACGTTCGCCGCCGAGGAGGCCAAGCGGATGCACGGCGAGACCTTGCCGATGGACGCGGCCAAGGGCGGCCTGAACAAGATTGGCTATTACGTGCGGGTGCCGGTCGGCATCGTGGCGGCGGTCACGCCGTTCAACTTCCCGCTTAACCTCGTGGCGCACAAGGTGGCTCCTGCGCTGGCGGCGGGGTGCCCGATCGTGCTCAAACCGGCACCGGCCACCCCTTTGACGGCCTTCAAATTGCGCGACCTGATGCACGAGGCGGGCGTGAGCGAGGGGATGTTCGAGGTGGTCAACGGTGGTGCCGAGGTCGGGCGCTGGCTGACGACCGACCCGCGGGTGGCGATGATTACGTTTACCGGCAGCCCGTCGGTCGCACGGGTCATCAGCCGCGATGCGGGCTTGCGCCGAACCACCTTCGAGCTGGGCGGCAACGCGGCGGTCATCCTCGATGAGACGGTCGATGCGCTGGCGCTGGTCGATAAAATCGCGATTGGCGCGTTTGCCCACGCGGGGCAGGTGTGTATCAGCATCCAGCGGGTGTATGTGCACCAATCGCAGTACGATGCGTTCGTCTCGGCGTTGTCGGAGCGGGCGGCGGGGTTGGTGGCCGGTGACCCGTCCGAGGAGCGCACCGAGCTGGGGCCGGTCATCAACGACGCGGCAGCCGAGCGCATCGAGGCATGGGTGAGCGAGGCCATCGCGGCAGGCGCCAACCTCGCGGTGGGCGGCACGCGGGACGGGCGGATGATGGCCGCGACGGTCTTGACCGATGTCACGCCTGAGATGAAGGTGATGCGCGAGGAGGTGTTCGGCCCCGTGGTGTGCGTGATTCCGTTTAAGGCGTTCGATGACGCGCTGGCGATGGCCGATGATTCACCGTTCGGGCTCCAAGCCGGTGTGTTCACCCGCGATTTGGGGCGGGCGATGCAGGCCGTCCAACGCTTGAACGTGGGCGGGGTCATCATCAACGACACGCCGACCTTTCGGGTCGATCACATGCCGTATGGCGGCAATAAGGACTCGGGGGTCGGGCGTGAGGGGCCGCGTTTCGCCATCGAGGACATGACCACGCTCAAGATGGTGGTCATCCACGTGTAAAGGCAAGCGCCCCGACCACAAACCGGTCGGGGCGCTGCTGTGTGGCCGTGGTGTTTACTCTTCCATGTTGAGCAGGCTGGTGGCCACCCACCCCTCAGCGGGGTTGCGCGGCAGGTCGCGCCGGATGTACGTCCATGTGCCGTCTTCATTGGTGGTGATGACGTACACGCGGTCACCGGCGGGCGCGGCGTTGACCGCGGTAAAGCCT
>JALONY010000165.1 GCA_025454715.1 Anaerolineae bacterium | reverse complement strand
CCCGACGAGGCCGGTCATCGCCATCAAGATGAGTAAGAGCATCCAATGCTTCATCGACGCGACCTCTGGTCTATGGGTTTTGCTGGGCACAGCGGGCGGTGCAAGCGTTTGAAAACGTTTTCACGCCCTGAAGGCCACAGATTCAAACATCACAATCGTGGTGAACCTGTGGCCGACGAGGTGCGTTTTTAGCGTAGGCTGTCCAGATAATCCGCGACGATCGGCGTGAGCACATACGTCTCGCGGCGGTGGGCTTGCGGGGTGAGCACGCCCGCCAGCACCAATTGGGCACGCGCTTCGTCGAACTCGGCGGCGTTGCCGGTCTCGGTGCGGGTCTGCCACAGCTCATACAGGTTGGCATCGTTGACATCGCGAGCGGTGCGCGAGACGGCCAAAGCCAGCCACGACGCAATCGAGTCGAGGCGCTCGAACACATACCCCACCACCGCGATGATTTGCTCATAAGCGGGGCGCTCGGCGCATCGGCGGTGCGGAAGTGCAGCGAGGTCGCCAGCGCCTTCAGCACGGCGGGGTTGCCGCGGGAGATGCGGATGAACAAATCGCGGGTGGCCGCGTCAGCCTTGATGCTGAACTTGCTCAAGCCCGCATCGAAGTGGTTCCAGAGTTCCTTGAAGCGCTCGGCCTTCATGGTGCCCAGTTGCAGGGCGCGCATGTCGGCGGGCGGGGTCTGGCGCGAGGCGATGATGATGCGCCCGCTCACTTCCCCATTGCCCAACAGCTCGTTCGCCCACGCCAGCAATTGGCTGAACTGCTCTGGGCTGTCGGCCTGATCGAACACGATCAGCACCTCGTCCTTACGCAATTTCTTGGCCACTTCGCCCTCGAGCTTCTCATCGGGCAGGCTCATCAGGTCAGCCCAACGGAAGCGCGCCGAGATGTTGCGCAAGACCAGTGCGCGCCAGTTGGCATCGTTCACGTCGGTCTTGGGGCTGAGCGTCACCCAGTCGAACTCGCGCACCATGCTGTAGCGGACGTTGCGCGCCTCTTGGGCGGTCATCCAGACGAGGCTGGTCTTGCCCATGCCCGCGTCACCATGCAGCACGGTAATCGGGTGAGCCTCGCACTCGGTCAGCAAGCGCACCACGTCGAGGTCACGGCCAATCATCGGCACGGGCGGGGGCGACGACAAGTGATCGAGCACGCGCATGTCGTTGATGCCGGTGGTCGGCAAGGTCTCGGCACCCACCATCTGGCGTAGCTCCGCCAACGAGGGCGGGCGGAACGCATCGAGGCAAGCACGGCTGTACAAGAACATCTCGGCGTGCTCGAACAAGCGCAGCCCTTGGAACAAGGTACGGCCACGGCTGGTCGCAGCAATCCGCAATGCGGCTACTATTCGCAAAGCATCATCTCGGCTAGGAATGCCACGGCTTACCCAAGAATAGACGGTCTTCTCCGGCCATTCCCGTTCAATCGGCCAAACCGAGGCGGCATAGGCAATAATTTGTTTAATCGTTGGGCTACCCGACTCTCGAATCCAATCTCTGAGCGGCCAATCGAGGGACGGCGTGATGTTTTGCTGGTTGTAGGGGGGCATGGGGGTGATATCCGTAATAGGTTGCGAGGTGGCGGGTAAGCTTTTGGGCTTGAGGCGTTCTTTCCGCTTGCTGGGGGTGGGGGCTTTGGTCTGTGCCTTTGGTGGACGACCCATGGTTTCCTATCCTTTTTGTCTGAAAAACCAACTGCAAAATGTTGTACAAAAGCGATTGGGAAAATCATGTTGAGTAAATTAGGGTGTTTTGTTGCTTTCTTAAGATAATTTTCTGAAATATCTCAAAAAAGCAACTAATTAATGTTAACACAAGATTATTGAGGCTGTCAATAGAGGCGTAATGTCATTCGTAGTCTTTTTTAATTTTTTTGTAAGGGTTCTGTACATATCTGGACACAAGCGCGAACTAAGCAGGTTTGGATTGGGTTTAACACGGTATATTTTCACAAATAAAACTGCGCCGAAACTGGTACGAATTTATTATCTTTTTAACCTAACAAGGCGCAAACCCTCTAAAATCGGTTATACTGTTGCACATTGTCCTATCCCCACGCGCTTCTGCATCGCGAAAGCCCACCCATGAATCTTAAGACGACAGAGTCAAGCCTAAGGTTGCGCCTCCCCTCAAAGCGTTGGGCAATCGTCGGTTTAACGAGTGTCATCGTGTTGTTGGCCGCAGTGTTGCGGGTGGTGTCGCTGGATGAGGTGCCCTTGCGCGGTGACGAGGCGTATGCCGTCTTGAATTGGTCGGTCACGCCGTTTTCCGAGCCGTGGTGGGGCTTCGTCAGCCGCGAGCCCCACCCCGCCGGTGCCTTGCTGCTGTATGGGCTGTGGACGCGCTTGGGCGGCATCAGCGAGCTGGCCGTGCGCCTGCTGCCCGCATGGTCGGGCGTGCTGGGCGTGGCCTTGGTCATGCGCCTGACCCTCGACCTAACGCGCAACCGCCGTGCGATGCTGTGGGCGGGGGCGCTGTGGGCGTTCAACCCGTTTTTGGTCTACCACGCCCAAGACGCCCGCACCCTGTCCACCTTGTCCGCCCTCTCGGTGCTCAATCTGCTGTTGCTGTTGCGCGCCTTGCGCGGCGGGCGGGGCGCACCCGTCGCCTACGTCATCGCGCAATCGGCCACCTTGTACGTGTCGTATGTCGAGGGCTTCGGGCTGGCGGCGCAGATGGCGCTGGTGGTCGGCGGGGTGTGGGCGGGTGCATGGGGCTGGGGGCGGGTGCGTTACGCCGTGGTGCGCTTGTGGCTACCGGTCGGGTTGTTGTGCATCCCAGTCGGCCTGATGTTGCTCAATTTCTTGGTCAACAGCGGCTTCGAGACCCACTCGACCGGCTTCGACCTCGGGGTGTTGCTGGGGGTCTACCTGCCCAGCTTATGGTTCGGGAGCGTGCCGCCGATGCTGGCCGCGCCGGTCTTGGCGTTGGGCGCGCTTGCGATAGCGTGGGGCGTGCGCGGTGCCCCCCGCCGCGTGGCATTGCTGGGCGCGGGCGTGCCGTTGGGGATGTTCACGGTGGCATCGGTGGCGTCGGCGGGCTTTTTCTTGCCCGGCTACCTGATTGCGATGGTCGCGCCGTTGACGGTGGGCTGGGGAGCATTGGCGGCGCGGCGGCGCGGCGCGTGGCTGACCAGCGTGCTGCTGTTGGTGATGCTGGTCGGGCTGGGGCGCTATTGGCTGATTGACCCGCCCAAAGCCCCCGATTGGCGCGGCATCGCGGCGCACGTCGGGCAATCGGGCGAGCGCGGCGTCTTGGTGCTGGGCACCCCCGACACCGCCGCCGAATATTATGTGAGCACCCCGCTGTATTTGATGCCGCCCAGCACCTCAGACTTTTCGGCGGATTTTGCGCGTTTGCTGGCCGAATATGACGTGATTTACGTCTCCGGCGACCAACGGGCACAGGCCGCCCGCGACTTTTTCGAGGCCAACGCCCAGCGCATCAACGACCGACGCCCCCACAACCTGACCCAGTATAGGCCGCCCACCGTGCGAGAGACCGAAATCAGCCGCCCGCTCACCGTGGGCTTCGGGGGGGTGGCGCGCTTGCGCGGCTGGTCGGTGGCCGACGGCGCGCTGTTGCTGTATTGGGAGGCGCTCGGCCAAACGGCCACGCCCTACAGCATCCTCACCCACCTCACCCCGGGGGTGCTGGACGCCTCCGCACCGGTCAGCTCATTCGACCACGGCCCCCTGAGCGGGCGCGTCTCGACCACTGAATGGCTCATCGGCCAGACCTACCGCGACGACGTGCGCCTGCCGGACGACCTGCCCAGCGGGTGGTATACGGTGTGGGTCGGGCTATATGACGGGGCGACCGGCACCGGCCTGCCGCCCGCTCCTCGCGTGGCGTTGGGCGTCTTTTATCAGCCGTGACATCCATCACCCTGCGCGGGTTACCTCTATCAGACGACGCGCCCCCCGCTCTGGGGTACCCTAAAGTCAACGAATATAGTGTCTTTTAGGGGAGGGCAACCTCATGGGCTTCAAACAGATTTTGGTCACGTTGGACGGCTCGGAATTGGCCGAGGCCGCGTTGCGTTGTGCGCTACAAGCCGCCGAGGTGGGCGCCAACATCCATTTGCTGTCGGTGATGGAAGAAGATTGGGCGGCGACCTTGGCCGTGGCCGGGGTGATGGGCGACCCCATCCCGCTCACCGCCGACCCGCGCCGCGCCTACGACCCCCGCGCCATCCACGTCCAACACGAATACCTCAAGCGCGTGGCGGAGCACTACGACCGCCCCAACGTGGTCTTTAGCCAACAAGTCGAGCCCGGCGCGGTGGTCGAGACCATCCTGAGCGTGGCGCGCACCCGCGAGGTCGATTTGATCGTGATGGCGACGCACGGGCGCACCGGCCTCACCCGGACGATCCTCGGTAGCGTGGTCTCGGACGTGTTGCCCAAAGCGCCCTGCCCGGTGCTGGTGGTGCGCCCCAAAGGGTGACTACTCGTCGCCGACGAAGTCCTTGACGTGGTGTTGGACGGCGTAGGCGGCGGCCTCGGCGCGGTTGGCGAGGCTGAGCTTGCCGAGGATGCTGCTGACGTAATTCCGCACCGTCCCCTCACCGAGGAACAGCTTGCCAGCGATTTCACGGTTGGTCAGCCCATCGGAGATGAAGGCCAAAACGCGCAGCTCCTGTGCCGAAAGGCCGTTGAAGGCGCTGGCTTCTTTGGCCTTCTCGTGTTGGGCGACCTCGCGGAAGACGGTGGCGACCATGGTCGGGTCGAGCGTGGACTCGCCATTGGCCACCGCCAAGACCGTCTTGACGAGGTCGTCGTTGCCGATGCGCTTGAGCACATACCCCGACGCACCGGCGCGGATGGCCGAGAACAACAGGTCATCCTCGGCGAACGAGGTCAGCATCACCACGCGGGTGGTGGGCAATTGCTCGACGATTTGGCGGCAAGCGTCCACCCCGTTCATGCCGGGCATTCGGATGTCCATCACGATTACGTCGGGGCGCACGCGCAGCGCCTCCTTCACCGCTTGTTCGCCGGTCGCGGCCTCGGCAATCACCGCGATGCGCGCCTCTTGGTGCAGCATCGCCTTGACGCCCATGCGTACCACCTCGTGGTCGTCCGCAACCAGCACACGGATTTGAGCCATAAGTGTCCTCCTCAGCAGTTTGATGGTTTAGTGTAACACAGGCCTCGACCGTGTCTTGCGCCGCATCGCCGAAATCGCCGCCCGCTTGGTCGGCGCACAATATGCCGCCCTCGGCGTGCCCGACGGCAAGGGCGGCCTCGCCGAGTTCTTGACCTATGGGGTCAACGACGCCCAAGCCGCGTTGATGGATCACTTGCCGGTCGGGCGCGGGCTATTGGGCGCGCTACTGACCGAGACCAAGCCCATCCGGCTGGATAACCTGAACAAAGACACCCGCTCAGTCGGGTTCCCCAGCGGCCACCCCGAGATGAAATCCTTTCTGGGCGTGCCGGTCATCTCGAAGGGCGAGCACCTCGGCAACCTGTATTTGTGCAACCGCGAGGACGGCTTGCCTTTCAGCGACGAGGACGAGCGCCTCGTGATTTTGCTGGCCGGCCACGCCGCCATCGCCATCGAGAACGCCCGCCTGTCGGAGTCGCAACGCCGCCTCGCCATCATCGAGGAGCGCGACCGCATCGCCATGGAGCTGCACGACGGCATCATCCAACAAATTTATGCCGTCGGCATCAAGCTCGACATCGCCCGCATCACCGGCGCGGCCTCGCCCGAGTTGGCCGGTCAGTTGTTGGGCGCCACCGCCGACCTCAACCGCGTCATCGAAGACCTGCGCCGTTACATCCGCGACCTGCACCTGAGCGTCAATTACACCGTCAGCCTGCAAGAGCAGTTCCGCGACCTCGCCGAGAATTTCCGCGCCGTCGCCATCGCCCGC
>JALONY010000164.1 GCA_025454715.1 Anaerolineae bacterium | reverse complement strand
AGCCGGATGCTGGTCAACGTGATGAGCGGCCAGACCGCATTGCACGCCGGAACGACCTTGCACGTGCGATTTGCGCCGTATCAAGCGTCTATTTATCAAATCGACCTGACGGCGGCGCGCCAAAAAGTCTCGCTTTGGGAGACGTGCAAGCGCGTGGTGCGGTCGGGCATCAACCGATTGTTCGGGGAGGGGTCTCGTGGCTGAGCAAAAGCACCTTCAGACGGCATGGATGTGGGCGACCGACAGCGGCGGCGTGAACGGTGCCAAAATCGACACCGAGCGCGGCGTGATTCAGTGGTACGACGAGATTGGGTGCGCGTGCGACGACAGTAGCGTGCTGCAAACCTACGCGCATTATAAGGTCAACGGCCCCGCCTTCCTCGACACGCCCGACGACGTTGTGGCCGAGCTGGGCGCGGTGGTGGACGCTCTGGACATCGAGGCGTAACGCACGCTTAACGCACTCCAGACTCCTCAATCCCCCCGCAACGTGCGACAATCGGGCGCGATATGCGCGCAATGAGCACCTGACGGGGGGATTTTTCATGCCGCACAAGCCGGTTCGCATTTATGGCATCCCGATGGACTTGGGGCAGCTTCGGCGCGGGGTAGATATGGGGCCGAGCGCCATCCGCTACGCCGGTCTGTACGATAAGCTCCGCAAGCTGGGGTATACGCCGCTGGACGCGGGCAACGTGACCGTGCCACAGGTCGAGCAAATCGAGGATACGTTCGACCCGACGGTCAACGCTCGGTATTTGCCACAGGTCACGCAGGTGTGCCAAGACACCTACGACCTCATCCGCAATACCTTGACGGCGGGGGATTACGCCATCTTTTTGGGGGGTGACCACAGCTTGAGCATCGGGACGGTCAGCGCGGTCAGCCAGATGGGGCGGGTGGGGGTGTTGTGGGTGGATGCCCACGCCGACATGAACACCCCGCGCACCTCGCCCTCCGGCAACATCCACGGCATGAGCGTGGCGGCCTTGCTGGGCGATGGCCCCCAACCGCTCACGTCCATCGGCGGGTATGCGCCCAAGCTCAAGCCGCAAGACGTGGCGATGGTCGGGCTACGCAACCTCGACCACGAAGAGAAGCGGCGGGTCGCCAACATCGGCATCCGCCCGTACACCATGCGCGACATCGACGAATTGGGCATGTATCGCGTGGCGCAAGACATCCTCGCGGGGTTTGCCGACTATGATTACCTGCACATCAGCCTCGACCTCGACGGGTGCGACCCGTCGTTTGCCCCCGGGGTCGGGACGCCGGTCAACGGCGGCCTGACCTTCCGTGAGGCGCACTTGCTGATGGAGATGTTGCACGACAGCGGCAAAGTCCGCACGTTGGACGTGGTGGAGGTTAACCCCGTGTTGGACGAGCACAACCGCACGGCCAATGTTGCGGTAGACTTAATCGCGAGCCTGTTCGGTCAGCAGATTATCTGAGTGGCCGTGTGCGGCCTGTCATTGCGTGAAAGGATGCGACCATGAGCGACCAACCGATGGACAACACTGAACTGCGCGCTTATATCGAGACGATGATGCTGTTGGCCATCGCCGACGGCACGGTGAAAGACTCCGAACTGCACATGATCCAGATGGCGGTGGTGTCGTTTTTGGAGCAGCGCCCCGAGCTGGGCAACATGACGCGCCCTGCTTTGATTGACCTGTGCTATGCCTGCGCGCAGACGATTTATGACGAGGGCGCGCCCAATCGCCTGAGCCTCGCGGCGCAGGCCTTGTCCACGCACGAAAAGCGCATGTTCGCGCTGGGGATGGCGGTGGCGGTCTCGACCTCGGACGGGTTCATCCACGCCACCGAGCGCGATGCGTTGCGGATGATTCAGCGCGCTTTCGAGCTGACCGACCAGCAAGTCAAGCAGGCCATCGACGCCTTCAAATAACCCGTGGGTGGGCGCGGTCACGGCTGCGCCCACCGGTTTTGGGGGTTTGGGCTTTTTTCTAACAGGGATAAAACTTAACCTCTTGCAAACTCTAAGTGAATTGACGTATATTTACAAAGAGTTTTAGGTTTATTCGCGTTGGATGCAGGAAGACGCCGATGTCTCTGAGCGCTGCCATGCAAGAGTATTTGGCCGAGACGTACCGTCTGGCTTATTATCAAGGGAGCGAGCAACACGTCTCGACCTCGGCGCTGGCCAAGGTGCTGAACGTGTCCGATCCGGCGGTGACGCGCATGGTGCAACGTCTGCGCGATGCCGGTTATCTGGAGCACGAGCCGTATCGCGGGGTGCGCCTGACGCCCGCCGGTTCTGCCGAGGCGCTCAAGAACATCCGTCGCCATCGCGTGGTCGAGCGGTTCTTGACCGACGTGATGCAGTTTGGCTGGCATGAGGTGCACGAACCTGCCGATGCGCTGGGCGGCACGGTCAGCGATGTGCTGGTCGAGCGGATGGCGGTGATGGCGGGCAACCCGCGCCGTTGCCCGCACGGCGAGCCGATACCGACCCGTGAGGGGGTGATGCCCCGCGTGGTCGATTACCCACTGACCGAGGCCGATGAGCGGGTCGAGTGGGTGGTTAGCCGCGTCAACAGCCACGAGGCCGAGGTATTGCACTATCTCGACTCGTTGGGCTTGAAGACCGGCGCGGTGTTCACGCTGGCCGAGCGTGCGCCGTTCAATGGCCCGTTGCGCTTGCTGATTGACGGCAAGGAGCATCATATCGGGCACGAGCTGGCGCGGGTGCTGCGCGTGTGCACCCGTGAAGAATTTGCATTGGTCTGACGACGAAGGGCACGCGGATGCATCGACGCGCTTGGGTGGGCTTGCTGCTGGTGATGGCGCTGGCGGCGGGCATCCGGCTGTACCGCCTCGACGCGGTCGAGTTTTATCACGACGAAGCGATGCTGGCGATGTTGGCGCAAGAGATGGCCGACGGCCAGACGGTGCCGTTGCAAGGCATCGTGTCGTCGGTGGGCATCCCCAACCCGCCGACCACGGTCTATAGCGTCGTCCCCCCATTTTGGCTCTCCGACGACCCGCTGGTCTCGACCGGCTGGGTCGTTTTGTTGAACGTGGCGGGCGTCGGCTTGCTGTACGCGGTGGTGGCGCGCCAATTTGGCTGGGGGGTGGCGGTTGTTGCCGCCGTGCTGTACGCCCTGAACCCGTGGGCGGTGATGTACAGCCGAAAATTGTGGGCGCAAGACTATACCGTGCCGTTTTTGCTGTTGGCGCTGTTGTTCACCCAGATCGGGTTTCGGGATGGGCGGCGCTGGGCGCAGGTGCTGGCTGCGCCGGTCATGCTGTGGGCGATGCAGATACACTTTGCGGCGTGGGCGCTGGTGCCGTTCTTCGGTTGGCTGATGCTGGCTGGGCGGCGGCGCTGGCATTGGCCAAGCTTGGCGCTGAGCCTCGGGTTGTGCGCGTTGGTGCTGACGCCGTTTGCACTCGGCATCGCCCAGACATTGGCGCAAGACCCCGACCGCTTGAGCCGTTCGCTGGCCGCCAGCGCAGGCCGTGACCTCGACGGGGGGCGCTCCCCGTGGCTGAACTGGTTGATGTTGGGCAGTGGGCAAGCGGTGGAATCGTGGATGTTGCCCGACCAAGCGGTTGACCCTGCCGCGTGGCTGGTGGGCGGGCTGGCGGTCGGGTTGATGCTGTTGGGCGGGTGGGTGCTGGTGCGCCGCCACCCGTGGGCGGTAGGCGTGGCGTTTGGGCTGGTGTTGGTGTTGCCGCCGCTGGCCTTCGATGTGGCCTTGTCGGACGTGTGGCCACATTATTTCGTGCCGTTGTTGCCCGCGTTTGCGGTGGTGATGGCGCTGGCGGTCACGCTGGCGCGCTGGCGTCGGGTGGTGATTGGGCTGGTCGGGGTGTGTGCGGTGCTGTGGGCGGGGCAATGGGTTTCGACGCTCGACGCGGCGGCCTCGCGCACGGTCAGCATCGGGGCGGGCACGTCGGGCTACACCACACCGGCCTTCGTCCTGCGCGAGGTGGCGCATCGGGTGACGCCGTCGGCAGGCGACGTGGTGGTGCTGACTCGTGAGATGGACATTTGGTTCGATAGCGAGGCGGCGCGTTGGCCGGTCATGTTGCGCGATACGTTCGGATGCGTGCGGGCGTTGCCGTCCGATGGATACGCGGTGGTGCCCGCAGGCACCTTCACCGTGATTGAGACGCCCGACGCGGGCGCTGGCCTGAGCGGGCTGTACCCGTTGGCGGAGGCCGTGACGGTCGAGAACCGGCGTGGCGCGTTGCCGTATCGGGTGGGCGTTGTCAGGCCGGAGCAGGTGCGTGCGCCGGATGTGACCGCGCTCGAGGTGCCAGCTTCGTTTGACAACGGGGTGCAATTGACCGGTTATGCGCTGGCCGAGGGGCGGGTGGTGTTGCGCTGGCGCTTGCCCGATGCGCCCGACCGCCGGTTTTATGAGTCGCGGGCGCATGACGTGCAGTTTTTCGCGCATGTGCTGGACGCGGCAGGGGCGCGGGTCGGGCAGGCCGATGCGCGCTTTTGGCAGGCGCGCCACTGGTGCGCGGGCGACACGCTGTATACGTGGCAACCGGTGACGGGGGCAGAGGGGGCGGCGGTATTGCGGGTCGGGTTCTATCGGTTGGGGCAGGGGCGCGAGGCGGGGCAGACGTTCGCGCTGGATGTGCTGGATACGCTGGGCAACCCCTCAGGAAATTGGGTAGACATCGCGCTACAATAGAGTATCATGATGCCTCTTTTCGAGCCGGTTGTCCGGCGTTAAGCAAGGATTGGGGGATGACCACGACTAGACGCCAACATCGCAAGCCGCCGACCCACGGTGTTTCCGTTTCGCGCCGCCAAGCCCTCGCGTTGGGCTTGAACGCCACCGCCGCTTTTGGGGCTGCCCTGTTGACCGGCAGTCATGCTCATGCCGCACCGCGCACCGCGCCGGTGCACACCCGCGCCGACGC
>JALONY010000163.1 GCA_025454715.1 Anaerolineae bacterium | reverse complement strand
TCGTAGGTCAGGGCGGTATACATCATCGGGCGGATGACGATTTGCCCATCGACCACGACCGGGCGCTCCTTGATGGCGTGTAGGCCGAGGATGCCGACTTGTGGCGGGTTCAGGATGGGGGTGGACATCATCGAGCCGAACACGCCGCCGTTGGTGATGGTGAACGTGCCGCCCATCAGCGCCTCGAGGGGCAACGTCCCCGCCTTGACCTGACCGGCGTAATCCTTGATTTGCTGCTCGATGCCGGCAAAGCTGAGCTTGTCGGCGTCACGCAGCACCGGCACGACCAAGCCGTCTTCCGCGCCGATGGCGATGCCGATGTCATAGTAGTGCTTCATGATCAGCTCGGTGCCCTGCATCTCGGCGTTGACGACCGGGAAGGCCTTGAGCGCGCCGATGACCGCCTTGACGAAGGCGGCGGTCGATTGCGCCTCGATGAGGCGCTTGGCGATGGTCTGGCGGCGGCGCGTCAGGCGGATGCGCTCCTCGCGGCGGCCAGCGGCGAGGTTGACCGTGAAACCGGCAGGCGCGACCGGCGCGGGTTGCGGGGCGACCTTGGCGGCAGGGGCGGGCGGGGCGCTCTGGGCGGCCACGTAATTCTCGACATCGGCCTTGGTCACCTTGCCGCTGGCGGCGGGCACTTGGCTGACATCGACGTTGTGGGCGGCGGCCACGCGCTGCGCCACCGGCGTGGCGCTGGCGGCGGCTTGCGGCGCGGGGGCGGTGACCTGCGGGGCAGGGGCGGCGGCGACCGGCGCGACGACCGCGCCGCTGGCCTCGAGGCTGCCGATGACCTGCTTGGCCTTCACGTCGCTACCTGCGGGCGCGTTGATGGCGGCCAGCACGCCGTCGGCCTCGGCGGCCACCTCGACCGAGACCTTATCGGTCTCGAGGATAACCAGCACGTCGCCCGCCTTCACGCGGTCGCCGACCTGTTTCGTCCATTCGGCGACGGTCGCGTCGGCCACCGATTCGCTGAGTTCAGGAACTTTGATGTCCAGAGCCATGGGCGTGAGCCTCTCCTCGTGTGCGGGGGTTAGTCTTGCGGGTTCCAAGTAAAGGTGTCTTTGACGACCAACTGCTGGTTGGCAAAGAAGGCGTTCTTCGAGCCTTCGGCGGCGCTGGCGCTGCGCCGACGCCCGACCGGGAACAGGGTCAGGCCGGTGTATTCACCCAGCAGGCGGCGCAAACGCCACCCGATGAAGTCCCACGCGCCCATGTTGCGCGGCTCTTCTTGCGCCCACACCACCTGCTTGAGGTTGGGGTAGGCGGTCAGCACGCTCATGATGTCGGCGCGGGGGAACGGGTAGAGCTGCTCGACGCGGGCGACGGCCACGTGCGGGTTGGCGGCGCGGTGCTCGCTCTCGACGAGGTCATAATACAGCTTGCCGGTCGTCAGCACCAAGCGGGTGACGGCTTGGGCATCGACCGTGTCGTCGTCGATGACCGGACGCCAGCGCCCATAGGCGAGGTCTTGTACCGATGACTTGACCGCGTCCTTACGCAACAGCGACTTGGGCGCCATCACGATTTGCGGCAGGGGGTCAACCTTGAGCAACAGGGCTTGGCGGCGCAACAGGTGGAAGTATTGCGCGGCGGTGGTCGGGTAGCAGATGCGGACGTTGGTGTTGGCCGCCAGTTGCAAGTAGCGCTCGAGGCGCGCCGAGGTGTGGTCGGGGCCCGCGCCCTCGGCACCGTGCGGCAGCAACATCATCAGCGAGGGGGTTTGCCCCCACTTGTCGCGCCCCGACATGATGAACTGGTCGATGATGACCTGCGCGGTGTTGGCGAAGTCGCCGTACTGCGCCTCCCAGATGACCAAGCGCCCGGGCTCTTGCACGCTGTAGCCGTACTCGAAGCCCAAGACGGCCTCCTCGCTCAGCGGGCTGTTGTAGACCTCGAAGGTGGCCTTGGCTTGCGGGAAGTTGTGGAGCGGGACGAACTTTTGGCCGGTCTTCACGTCGCGCAACACGGCGTGGCGGTGGCTGAAGGTGCCGCGCTCGCAGTCTTGGCCGGTCAAGCGGATGGGCGTGCCCTCGGCCAAAATCGAGGCGAAGGCCAATTCCTCGGCGGTCGCCCAGTCAATCAACGGTTGGTCGGGCGCGTCGAAGGCCTTGCGGCGGTCGGCGAGGGTGTTGCGGAAGCGCACCGAGGTAAAGTTGAAGTCGTCGGGGATGCGCTTGAGGCCGTCGTTGAGGTCGGCCAGCACTTCCAAATCGACCGCGGTCACGGCATTGTTGGCCGCGCCCTTGGGCGGCTCGGGCGGGCGCTCGGGCGCCAGCACCGACGGGTCGGGCAGGGTGTCGTAAATCGTCTGGAGGGTGACCGTGTGCGCCTCGTACAGCGCCTCGGCTTTCGCCTTGGTCAGCGCGCCGCGTGTGATGAGCTGCTCCGCCCACAGGTGGCGGACGCTCTCGTGGGCGCGCACGCCTTTGTACATCACCGGCTGGGTGTACATCGGCTCGTCCATCTCGTTGTGGCCGTGGCGGCGGTAGCCAATCAGGTCGATGACCACGTCTTTCTCGAACTGGTTTTGATAGGCGAAGGCGATGCGCGCCGCCTCGATGACCGCAGCGGGGTCGTCGGCATTGACGTGGATGATGGGCGACTTGAAGCCTTTGGCGAGGTCGCTGGCATATAGGGTGCTGCGCCCGTCGATCGGCAGGGTGGTGAAGCCGACTTGGTTGTTGGCGATGATGTGGATGGTACCGCCAGTGCGGTAGCCCGGCACTTGCGACATGTTGAAGGTCTCGGCCACGATGCCCTGCCCGGGGAAGGCGGCATCACCGTGGATGAGGACTTGCATGGTCTGGCTGTGGTCGAAGACGGCCTCGCCCGGGTGGTCGGTGCGGGTGCCCGCCGCCCGCGCCATGCCGATGGCGACCGGGTTGACCGCCTCGAGGTGGCTGGGGTTGGGCGGCATGGTCACGATTAGCGGCTGGCCGTTGGCGTTGAGGCCGACTTGGTGGCGCACGCCCTTGTGATATTTCACGTCGCCCTGCGTGTAGCCCACGTCGTCTTGCATCAGGCTATCGCGGAACTCGCTCAGGATTTGGGCGTAGGGCTTGCCCATGATGTGCGCCAGCACGTTCAGGCGGCCACGGTGCGCCATGGCGATGGCGATCGTGCTCATGCCGGTGCTGCCCGACAACGCGATGATTTCATCAATCATCGGGATCATCATGTCGAGACCCTCGACCGAGAAGCGGTACTTGGTCGGGAAGGTGTTCTGGAGGAACTGCTCGAACGCCTCGACCTGCGCCAGCTTGTCGAGGAGCTTGACCGAGCTGTCGTCCGACCACTGGTAGCGGTAACGCCCCGACTCGGCGGCCTCGCGCAGCCAGTTGCGCTCATCAGGGATGCGGATGTGGTCGTTGTCGAAGCCGATGGAGCCGCAGTAGACGCGCAGGAGCTGTTGGATGGCCTCGTAGGCGTCGGTGGTGTGGGCGGCGATGGGGCCGCCAATCAGGGTGGCGGGCAGGCCGCGCAGGTCGTCCCACGTGATGCCGTGGAAGGTGGGCACCAGCTCGGGGTCGCCCGGGCGCTCGGCACCGAGGGGGTCGATATTGGCTTGGACGTGGCCGAACTGGCGGATGGCCTGCGCGAAATTGACCGCCCCGACCGCCCGCTGCATCATGCGTTGGGTGTCGGCGGCAGACGTGGCGCTGACCTGCCCCGTGGCGACGGCGGCGAGGCCATCGGACACGTATTCGGGCGACCACGCGGCGAAAAACGCCCGCGTTTGCGGGTCGAGCGATTCAGGGTTATCCCGATAACGCTCGTACAGGTCGAGGACGTAGCCCTCGTTGGCACCGTAAAAAGGGGTGGTGGTCATGGGGGTCTTTGACTGGTCGTTGAATTTCAGGCTATGGTCAAATTATAGCGGTTGTCTGCGCGGCGGTGGTAGGGCGGTATCCACATCTCAAGTGGTCTGTCATCAGGGCTTAAAGTGGTTCTTGAGGCTGCCGATTGATGGGGGTACAGTACACGTTACCTCCCCCATCATCCGTAAAAGAGACCCCTCATGCGCGCAACACGCCTCCATTATGCTTGGATTGTCTTGGTCGTCACGTTCGCCGGGTTGCTGGCGTCGGCGGGGGTTCGCAACGCCCCGGGCGTGATTTTGAGGCCGCTGGAGGCCGATCTCGGCTGGGCGCGCACCGACATCTCGGCGGCGGTCGCCGTCAGCTTGTTCATCTTCGGGTTCGGTGCGCCGGTCGGCGGGGCATTGATGAACCGCTTTGGCCCGCGCCGCGTGATGCTGGGCGGCCTGACGCTCATCGCGATTGGGCTGGTGCTGATGGTCGGGATGGGCGAATTGTGGCAGTTTCACCTGTGGTGGGGCGTGCTGGTCGGGATGGGGACGGGCGCCATCAGCGGCACGCTGGGCGCGACGGTCGCCAACCGCTGGTTCAACCTGCATCGCGGGGTGGTGTTGGGCGTGTTCAGCGCGGCGGCGGCGGCAGGGCAATTCTTGTTCTTGCCCTCGCTGATTGCGGTCAACGGCGCGTTCGGCTGGCAGGGCGTGATTTGGGCGTTGGCCGGTGTGATTGTGCTGGCGGGCGTGGTGGTGGTCTTGTTCATGCGAGACCGCCCCGAAGACCTCGGCCTGACCACCTACGGCGGCGCGGTCAGCGCGGCGGCAGCCGTCAGCGACTCGCGGTTTACCCCCCTGCGCGAAGCGGTGCGGACACGCGATTTTTGGTTGCTGGCCGGTAGCTTTTTCGTGTGTGGCTACACCACCAACGGCATGATTGGCACGCACCTGCTGCCGCACGCGGTCGAGCACGGGTTCGCCGAGGCCGAGATGTCGTGGGCACTGGCGCTGATGGGCGTGATGAACATCATCGGGTCGCTGGTCTCGGGCTATTTGTGCGAGCGCTACGATAACCGCTTGTTGCTGGCGCTGTATTACGGGTTTCGCGGCTTGTCGCTGATGGCGTTGCCGTTCATCCTCGAACTGCAAGGGATGTTGATTTTCTCGATCATCTACGGGCTGGACTGGGTGGCGACCGTGCCCCCGACCGTCAACCTGACCGCGCAACGCTTTGGGCGGCGGTCGGTGCCGGTGATTTATGGCTGGGTGTTCTGCTCGCACATGATTGGGGCGGGGGTAGCGGCCTTCGCGGGCGGGTTCTTCCGCGATTTGCTGGGCGATTATCACATCGTGTTCATCAGCGCGGCGGTGATGGGCTTGGTGGCGGCGGGCATGACGCTGGGGATGTCGCGGCGGGTGCTGCCCCCGCGTGCCAAGGCCGCCGCGGGCGACTGAAGCCGTGCTATACTGGGCGTATATCGTTCGCACGAGGGTTTTGAGGTGGTGCGGTGAT
>JALONY010000162.1 GCA_025454715.1 Anaerolineae bacterium | reverse complement strand
ATGATACCCCAGCCCCTTGTGGGCTTGCTCTTCTCTAGCTGGGTGCTTTAGCGCCCAGCGGCCACCCACGGCCAATACCTCAGCGTTTCGGACAGCCCACTAACCGACCTCGGTTCATGTCATATCCCGACTATTATACAAAAACGGGGCGGCTGTGTGATGCAACCGCCCCGTCCTGTGCGCCTTTTACCCGCGATTACTCGCTGGTGCTGGCGCCTTCCATGCCTTCCAGCAGTTGCGGCAAGTACCAGATGTCCAGCAACGCGACCGCGCTGCCCTCAGCGGCCAGCTCGGTGCCGTCTTGCAGGTTCAGGGGGCCGTCCCACAGGAACATCGCCTCGGCGTTGGCCTCATCGGTGGCGAACGCGACCAGCTCGGCGGTGAACTCGTCGAGTTGCGCGGTTTGCTCCTCGGTCAAGCCCTCGCCCAGCGCGTAACCGGTGATGGTGCCCGCCGGGTCATAAATCGACTCCCAATTGGGGGCGATCCAATCCCACGATTGCACCCACTCATCGGCCACGACCGAGGCGGCGATGTCGAGGTACGACAAGCCCCAGTTGTAGAACGGCACGCCGAGGCAGGCCTCGGGCGCTTGGGTGCAGCCGGCAATCGAGTTGTACGGCACGGCGAACACGGCCTCGCCATCGGCGCGGCGGGCAGCGGCCACCGTGACCATCTCGGCGGTATCGACGCCGCTCAGCACGATGTCGTAACCGTTGTCGAAGAAGCGGTTGGTCTCCTCGGTCACGTCGAGGGTGACGCCCGGGATGGCGAACCAGAAGCCAATCCACGTTACGGTGAAGGTCAGCGGGGTCTCGGCTTGCTTGACCTCTTCCCAGCAATACTTGGCGCCCAAGTAGGCCGAGGCAGCCACGCGGCGGGTCTCGGCGTTAATCAGCGGCCCGACGTAGCCCAGCTTGCCGGTCTCGCTGGCCAGCGCCGCCGCACAGCCCGAAATCAGGCGCGGCCACTCGCTCATCGCCATCATGTTGCCGAGGTTGGCCGGAGCCTCACCGCTCAACACATCGTCGCCCGAGACGTTGATGAACACGACATCGGGGTACAGGGCGGCCACCGCGGCGGTATCCTCTTCAAAGGCGTCCGAGGTGGTGAAAATCAATTGCGCGCCCTCGTCCACGAACAAGCCGACCACATCGGCCAACGTGGTGTTGGGGGTGTCGGCGGGGTTGAGCGATTCGAACAGCAACATGCGCGCCCCGGGCAGGTTTTGCTCGACGTACAGGCCGCCCTCGTAGTGCGCTTGGCTCCAGCCGCGGTCTTCCTTCGGCCCGACCAAGACCATCCCAAACACGAACTCGTCTTGCGCCATCGCCGCGGGTGCGACGGCCAACATGACCAACGACAGCATCAACGCTGCCAAAATCCCCATTTTGCGAGTCATCGCGGTCTCCCTGTGCTCTTTCTCAGAACGCCGTTGGCTATTGTAGCCAACATTTGCCAGACGGCCACACAGGGTTTTGGGCATTTCACTTGTGAAAAAGTGCTAAACTGGTCACATCGCCCACTCATAAACGAGATTGCACCCGCAGAATCATGCCCTTGCTCACCCCTGCCCCCCACCTTCACATCCGCAGCTTCACCCTCGACGACCTCGACCTCTTGGCAGAAGTCGTCAAAGCCAACCGTGACCACCTCATCCCGTGGTTGCCATGGGCGGCCACCATCGACAATGGCCAAGACGAGCGTTTTTACATCGAGATGGGCATCGACAAAGAATCGCGCAATGAGGGCTTCGAGGCCGGAGTCTTCGTGCACAACGTGTTGGTCGGGTCGGTCGGGCTACACTACATCGCGCCCGACACCCGCGCCACCGAAATCGGCTATTGGCTGGCGGCGGGCAGCACCGGCGGCGGGGTGATGACCCAGTGCGTGCGCGCCGTGGTCGGCTACGCCTTCGAGACGTTGCAGCTCAACCGCATCGAGGTGCGCGCCGCCGCCGCCAACCTGAAGAGCCGCGCCATCCCCGAACGGCTGGGCTTCCGGCTGGAGGGGGTGTTGCGCCAAGCCCATACCTTACACGGCGTGCTCCACGACCTCGCCATCTATGGCCTGCTGGCGTCCGAGTGGCCTACGCCTGCGGCTTGACCACGCGCCCCGCCGCCACCTGCCAGACCTTGACGTGCCCCAAGAACGGCTCTGGGAACACGCCCAGCTCGGCGGTGGTGATGACGGCTTGGCCGCCGTCTTGCACCCGCTCCAACAGGTAAGCGCGGCGCTTGGAGTCCAGCTCGGCGGCCACGTCGTCCAGCAACAAGACCGGTTGCTCACCGGTGCGCCGCTGCATCCACGCCCGCTCGGCCAGCTTGAGCGCCAGCACGGCGGTGCGCGCCTGCCCGCGGCTGCCATACAAGCCCGCGTCACGCCCGTTAATCAACAAACGCAATTCGTCGCGGTGGGGGCCCGACAGCGTGACCCCGCGCCGGATGCACTCGTCACGCTCGCGCAAGGTCTGGGCGGCGAACTGTGGGGCGATTTGCTCCGCGCTCAAGCCACGGTGCAAGTCCAGCCCCAGCACGTCGAACGAGCGTTGCCCGTCGCCCTCGAACGTCGGGGTGAAGCTGGGCTGATAGCGCAAGGTCAGCGCCTCGGTGCGGTGGGTTAGGTCGTCGTGGACGCGCTGCGCCTCGACCTCCAGCTCACGCAGGAACACCTGCCGCCCGGCAATGACCGACGCACCGGCCTGCACCAGTTGGGCATCCCAGAAGTCCAATTCGGTCGGTTTGCCGTGCCCTTCCCCGATGCGGCGCAACAGCGCGTTACGCTGGGTCAGCGTCCGCTCATATTGGTCGAGCGCGGCCACGTACTCCGGCACGACCTGCCCGAGGGTGGTGTCCATGAAGGCGCGCCGATCCGACGGGCTGCCCTCAATCAGCATCAGGTCACGCGGCAGAAACAGCACGACCGTGAGCACCCCAACGGCCTGCCCGATGCGCCGCTCCGCCCCGTTGACGCGCACGGTCTTGCGCAGGCGGGGCGTGCCGTCCGCGCCACGGTCAACCGACAGCACCGCCTCGACCCGCTCGATGCCGCCGCGGTCACGCTTGACCTCGGCAGAGAGGCGGGCGAACGGCAACGGCTCGTCCTCGACCGTCCAATTGAGCAGTTGGCGGTCGTGGGTCGAGAACGCCCCGCGCAGGGTGGCCAAATAATAGATGGCCTCCAGCAGGTTGGTCTTGCCCTGCGCGTTCTCGCCGTGCAAGACGACCGCCCCGTTGGGCAGGGCGGTCTCGAGGCGGGCGTAATTGCGGAAGTCCTTCAGCGACAGATGGGCGATGTACAACGCGGCGTCCCTTTTGGCGCACGCATCACGGGGTGACGGATGGGGTGCGCGTGACCATCCGAATCGGCGTGGCGCTGGCGGTCGGGGTGCTGGTCGGCGTCGCGGTGGGGAGCGGGGTGCTGGTGGGGGTGTCGGACGGCAGCACGATGATGGGCGGCGGTGCGTTGGTCGCGGTCGGCTCGCCCACCTCGGGCAAGGTGACGACGATGACGCGCAAATCATTGACGTTGAACTGGTCGGGCGGGCAGGCGAAATCGCGCATCCGCCCCCACACCTCGCGCCCATCGGCGGCGCGCACCAGCAAGAACAGCCCATCGGCACTGCGCCCGCTGATGACCCGCGAGACGCCCTGCGCCAAGCGCTCGACCACCGCCGCGCTCTCGACCGGCGCGGACAGCAACGCCACATCGGGCGTGCTGGCGGTGCACTGCGGATCGACCAAGCTCACGTCCAACGTGCGCTCGAAGCTTTGTTGGCGCTCGTCGGTCACGACCAGCCGAAGCGTAAAGTTGGCCTGCGGCAGGGCGGCAAACCCATAGGTGCCGCTCTCGCCGGTCAAGGCGATTTCGGCGGCTTGCCCAACCGCGTCGAGGCCGCGCAAGCGCGCCCCATCGACCAAGCCGGTGCCTTGCCACGTCACGGTCAGGTTTTGCACCACGTTGCGATAGACCGGCACCGGCGACAGGCCGAATTGCTCGACCAGCGCCGGACGGTACACGTCTACCGCCCGTTCGGCGCGCACCTGTTGCTCGCCGTTGACCGCCACCAGCGTGAAGGTGATGACCCCGGCCAAATCGGTGGTCGGCACCTCTTGCACGCCGCTGGCCACCCCGCTCAGCTCGACCGGCGCAGCACTGCCCACCTGCAACGTCACCCGCTGGGCGTCGCGTACCGTCCATTGCACGGTTGCGGGCTCGCCGCGTGCGATGTCGGCTTGGCCTTGCGCGACCACAAACGACTCGATGACCGGCGTGACCGGTTGCGTGCCGAGCAAGCCGCCCAGCCCCCATACCATCAAGATTAGCGCCAGCACCACCCCGACCGCGAAAGCGGGCAACGCCCAGCGCGGCAAGGGCGGCTTATCGACCAACACGCCCGACACCGCGGCGGTAAAATTGGGCAGCAAATCGGACTGGACGACCACCTCGAACGGCAGCTCACGCGGCGCGCCGAACAAGCGCTTATCCCGCGGGGCGACCGTACCGGCCACGCTCACCCGTTGCCCCGCCCCAAGCTGGGCGGTGGCCTGCGCGAGGCGCACATCGAGGGCGTTTTGGCGGTCGAGGGCTTGCAGGTGCACCGGCACCGGCGCACTGCCGTGATTGTGCAAATGCACGCGAAAACCGGCGCTACCGGTCAGGCGGCGGTTGCTGATGGCGATGCCGAACCCGGCGAACGGCAATACGCGCACCACCAGCGGAGTCCGCACGATGGCCTCGGGGTTGCGGTCGGGGCGCACCACCACCGTGACCGGGTAATCCCCGGGCTGGCTGGCGCTGTGGCGGTTGGGGCGGATGTTCATCATGATCAGGCCAGCCTCGCCCGGCTCGACCACCAGCGCAGGCCGGTTGATGCGGAGCCAGTCGGGCGGCAAGCCCGAGACCTCGACGAAATA
>JALONY010000161.1 GCA_025454715.1 Anaerolineae bacterium | reverse complement strand
CAACTGACGACCCGCCTCGACTCCCAGCCCAGCGATTGGGTCAACGAGATTGCGGTCATCGAGCCACAAGCCTATACCGAGCACAACGCCGACCTGACCGCCCAATGCAACGCCACCTTCAGCAGCCGCCCCGCCCGCTTTTACCCCAACGGCAGCCTGATGCCGCACCTGCTGGGGTCGGTCGGCTACCTCGACGAGGCCGACCTCGCGGCGGTGCTGTCCGAGGGCTTCCAACAAGACGCCATCCTCGGGCGTAGCGGAATCGAGCGCCAATGGGACTCGTATTTGCGCGGTGTGCCCCGCGTGCAGGTGGTGATTGAGACCAACGCGGGCGAGGTGTTGCGCGCATTGGCCGAGCGCCCCGCCCAGCCCGCCCAAGCCGTCTGGCTGACCATCGACAGCGACCTGCAACAGCGCACACTCGACCTGCTGACCGACGCCTACGCCCAAAACGCCGAGACGTGGGGGCGCGTCAGCAAAGGCGCGTCGGCCATCGTCCTCGATGTCCGCACCGGTGCCATCCTCGCCTCGGTCAGCTACCCGACCTACGACGGCAACGCCTTCACGCCCTTCCCGTCGATGGGGCGCGAGGCCGCCCAAGACATCATCGCCAAGACCGGCACCGACCCGCGCCTGCCGTTGCTCAACCGCGTCACGCAGGGGCGCTACCCGTCGGGGTCGGTCATGAAGATTGCCGTATCGCTGGCCGTGGCCGAGAGCGGCGTCTACCCCACCGACCAGCGCTATTCGTGCGGCGGGAGCTGGACTCGCGATGGCATCACCCGCACCGACTGGCTCCCCAGCGGGCACGGCACCCTGACGCTGGCCGGAGCCATCACCAACAGTTGCAACCCGTACTATTACGAGGTCGGCTACCAAATGAACCTGCGCGACCCGTACCTGATGCCGCGCTACCTGCGCCAATTCGGGCTGGGCGTCAGCACCGGCCTGACCGACCTCCCCGAAGACCGCGGCAACATCGGCGACCCCGACAGCTATCGGGTCAAGACCGGCCTGCAATGGTCGTTCGTCGATGCGGTCAGCATGGCCATCGGGCAGGGCGAGGTCGAGGTTACGCCGCTCCAAATGGCGCGCCTGACCGCCGCCGTCGCCAACGGTGGCGCGCTCTATCGGCCTTATCTGGTTGACCGTGCCGGATTGTTCAGCCAGTTCATCTATACCGCCACCCCCGAGGCCAACGGCGATTTGGGCGTGCGCGCCGAGGTGCTCGACACCATCCGGCGCGGCATGTGCGACGTGACCACCGGCTTCAGCGGCACCGCCACCGCCGTCTTCCAAGACTCGCCGTTGCTGACGTTGGGCGTGTGTGGCAAGACCGGCACCGCCCAAAACCTGCCGGGCCCGACCACGCACGCATGGTTCGCCGCCTATGCCCCGCGCATCGACCCCGAAATCGCGGTGGTGGTGATGGTCGAGGACGCGGGCGAGGGCAGCGGGGTGGCCGCCCCGCTCACCCGCCAAATCATGGAATACTACTTCTTCGGAGGCAACTAGATGCGCCGTCTCGTGCGTGGCCTGCTGGCCATCCTGATCATCACGCTCATCAGCCTCGCCGCGCTGGAGGGGCTGTTGCGCGCCGCCGCCCCGCGCCTCGGCGGGCAAATCGGCGTGGTCGCCCGCACCATCACCACCGGCAGCCCCTACGCCGAGGCATGGGCACCCGCGTGGCGCGAGAACCGCGACCACTATTACACCCTGCGCCCCAACCTGACCGACGTGGTGCAATACGGCAGCCCGACCGTCAGCTTTCGCCTGACGACCCACAAATTGTGGGACGACGGCCTGCCGCCCGACGAGGGCATCGGCTTCCGCAGCCCGCCGGTCGATTACCGCGTCGATGCGGTGGTGACCGGCGACTCGTTCGCGTTTTGCTTCACCGAGCAAGCCGATTGCTGGGTAGACCGCCTCGCCGCCAAGCACGGGCTGGGCATGGTCAACCTCGGCACGCCGGTGACCGGCAGCCTCAGCCACGCCCAGATGCTGGCCGACTTCGCCGCCCCGCTCCGCCCTCCGCTGGTGATTTGGCAATTCTTCGGCAACGACTTCAACGACGATTACGCCCTGCTGACGTGGCGCGGCGACCTCGAACCGCTGGCGGGTGACGCCAGCCAACAGGCCGCGCCCGAGGCGGGCGGGTCTTGGCTGACCCAGAACCTCGTGACCGCCGCCGCCCTAGAGTTGCTGACGACCGGCACATGGTCGGGTTTGCCCGGCAACGACCCCAATTTCGAGGCGCAACACGCCGATACCTACCCCAACGGCGCGCCGTTCTTGTTCGGCAAGCCCTACGAATTGGCCGCCCTCGACCTGACCCGCGAGGTCAACCGAGTCGGGGTCGAGACCACCCGCCAAGCCCTGACCGAGGCCAAGGCGCTGGTCGAGGGCTGGGGCGGCACGCTGGTGGTGCTCATCATCCCCACCCGCGAGGAGGTCTATGCCCAAACCACCGACGACGCGCTAGGCGCAGACATCATCGCCCGCCTGAGCCAACCGCGAGCGGTCATGGCCGAGCTGTGCGCCGAAATTGGGCTGGCCTGCTACGACCCGACCGAGCAATTGCAAGACACCGCCTACCAAGCCCCCGGGGTGCCCCCGCTCTATTACCCCGACGATATGCACCTCAACACGGTCGGCAATATGATCGTGGGCGAACTGCTCTCGCAATGGCTGACGAACAACGCCCTCCTCCCACCCCAAGAGTGACACACCCATGAACGATTTCATCCTGATTATCGACGACGAGCAACGCATCATCGACCTCGCCCGCATGTACCTCGAAAAAGAGGGCTACACCGTCCGCAGTGCCAACGACGGCGCGCTGGGCTACCGCCAAATCCTCGACACCGCGCCCGCGCTGGTCATCCTCGACCTGATGCTGCCCGGGATGGACGGGCTGGAGATTTGCCGCAAAGTCCGCGCCGTCTCCGAGGTGCCCATCATCATGCTGACGGCGCGCAGCGACGACATCGACAAAATCGTCGGCCTCGAGCTGGGCGCGGACGATTACCTGACCAAACCGTTCAACCCGCGGGAGTTGCTGGCGCGGGTCAAGGCCATCTTGCGCCGCCTCAACCGCGATAGCGTCCCGACCGCCGAGGCCGCCGTCACGGTCGGCAACCTGACCATCCACCCCGAGCGCCGCCTCGTCGAGGTCGGCGACCGGTCGGTCGATTTGCGGATGAAGGAGTTCGACTTGTTGCTGCTGCTGGCGCGCAACATCGGCAAGGTCTTCACCCGTGAGCACCTGCTGGAGGTGGTCTGGGGTTACGACTTCGCCGGTGAGACGCGCACGGTGGACGTGCACATCGCGCATTTGCGCCACAAGCTCAAGGGCATGACCCCGACCATCGAGACGGTCTGGGGCTATGGTTACAAGCTGGAAGGGCGCTAAAGGGGGCAGATGATGCGGTCTGGGTCGTTACGCTGGCGCTTGTTCGGCTCGTATTTCGCGCTGTTGGTCATCACGCTGGGGGTGGGTGCGGGGGTGTTGCTGGCCGCCCTGAGCGCCCGCCCAGAGCCCGCCCCCATCGGCTATCAGCGGCTGGTGCAGGGCGCCCGCACCCTGCTGACCGATATGAACACCCGTGGGCTCGACCGCCTGACCTACAGCGCGCTCCAGACCCACGCCGACAGCTACGATACGCGGGTGTTGGTCGTGCGCTGGAGCAGTCGGGTCGCCTTGTTCGACTCGGCGGGCACCATCCCCGCCGACACCGGCATCAACCTGACCATCGAGCCCAACTATACCCCCAGCACCCGCACCGGCCCCCCACAATTGGCCGATGGCGTGTTCGGCTCCCTGTTCGACCCCGACCAGACCGAATGGCTGTTCATCGGCATCCGCACCGGCCCCGTGCGTGACCTCGCGCTGTTGTTGGCCGAGGAGCGCTCGACCCGCACGCTGCAAGACTCGCTGGCCGAGTTCAGCGGCTCGCTGGCGGGCCCGATTTTGCAAGCGGCGTTGTTCGGGCTGGGGGCGGCCTTCGTGTTGGCGGCCATCATCAGCGGGCAGCTCAGCAAGCAGTTATCGGCCTTGGGCAGTGCGGCGTGGGGGGTCGCCCGTGGCGATTACTCGCATAAGGTGGCCGAGCGCGGCCCCTCGGAGGTGCGCGCCGTCGCCAAAGCCTTCAACACGATGATGCAGGAAGTCCAATCGACCCAGCAGGCACAGCGCGATTTCTTGGCCAACGTCAGCCACGACCTCAAGACCCCCCTGACCTCGATTCAAGGCTACGCCCAAGCCATCATCGACAACGCCATCCGTGACCCGGTGGTGGCCGCCGAGGTGATTTATTCGGAGTCGGCGCGCCTGAGCCGCATGGTCTCGGAGCTGACCGACCTCGCCCGCCTCGAAGGGGGGCGCGTCGCCTTGTCGCTGGCGCGGGTCAACGTGACCGAGCTGGTCGGGGCGCTGATGCAGCGCATCGAGGTGGTCGCCCGCCAGCGCCAGCAAACCCTGACGCTGGAGGCCAGCGGCGCGCACATCGTCCATGCCGACGGCGACCGCTTGGCGCAGGTCATCACCAACCTGCTCAGCAACGCGGTCAAGTTCACGCCTGAGGGCGGGCAAATCGTGGTCGGGTTGCGCCCGCTGGACTCGGGCGTCGAGCTGAGCGTGCGCGACAGCGGGGTCGGCATCGCCCAAGATGAGCTGGTGCGCGTGTTCGAGCGGTTCTATCAGGTCGATAAAGCGCGTGGCCCGCAGCGCGGCCTCGGGCTGGGGCTGGCCATCTCGCGAGAAATCGTGCTGGCGCACGGTGGGCGCATCCACGCCCTCAGCGATGGTGAAGGCCACGGCACGACCTTCACCGTCTGGTTGCCGCACCACCCGCCCAGCTAATCGCCGCGCTATCCCCTCAGCTTACGGGACGACGGGCGGGCGCAGCGCGCTGCGCCCCTAC
>JALONY010000160.1 GCA_025454715.1 Anaerolineae bacterium | reverse complement strand
AGGGTCGGCACGCGGTCGGCACAGCGGGTGACGAACTTGGCGGCGGTGGCGACCTCGAGGTTGCCGTCCAAGACCACCAGCGGCTTGTGGCGCTGAAGTAGCTCGGCGACCGCCGCCACCATCCCCAGCGGGCTGGTCGAGAGCGCGATGTCGGCCACGTCGTAGGCGCGCCCGACCCGCACCAGCAGGTCTTCGAGGGTGGTCTCGGCATCGACGTTGAGCCACAGCACCCCACCGGCTTGGGCGCTGAGCGCGCCAGCGAGGGCGAGGCCGAGGGCGGTCTTGCCCATGCCCTCCCCACCGTGGACGAACACGGCGCGCCCCTCTTTCAGGACGGGGTAGACCTGCTGTAGCTCGGCCTCGCGCCCGACGAGGCGGGCGGGCGGGGTTTGCGGCAGTTCGGCTGCGCTGTGCGCGGGGCGTTCATAGGAGTGGAAGTCGGCCATAACGGGATCGTCCTGCTGTTCAAGCGTCGTCCGCTGCAAATATGCGCGAGTATAACACCTCATGCCCGACTTTGCAGTGCACTGGCGCGCAAGTGCGCCGACTCGCCCGAATTTCCTATATGGCACGGGGGGGCGCGGCTGTGCTACAGTGGCGCTTACCATCGCCCGCGCCCCAGAGACCCCCAACGAGACCCGATCATGCCGATGCGCCCCGAAACCTATTACGCCGGTGAAGTCCTGCTCAACCGCATCCGCCAGACCGGCACGCTCCTGCGCGTGCTGCACGACGGCGGCGACATCATCTTGTGGCAGCACGCCGACGGCCAGCGCGTCAGCGTCCACCTGATCGAGAGCGGCATCCCGCTGTACGAAATCAAGAAGACGCTGGACGACAACACCCGCAACGGCATTTACACCCTATTCATGTTGTGGGCACCGATGATGATCCCTGACCACGACAAACTGTACCGCCTCGACGACTGGATGGAGGCGTTTTTGGTGCTGGGTGGCGGGCGCGTGTATGGCTACGACATCATCGAGTCGCAGGTGTATTTGTTCTCGGTCTTTTTGCATGGCGAGGGCAAATTGCGCCGCGCAGAGTGGGGGTATCCGGTGCGGGCGGGCTTCATCGACCTGCTGACGCTGGAGGGGGTGGCGGGCTTGACGCAGGCGCTGGTGGCGCGCTTCGAGCAACCCAAGCTGACCGCCGAGGACGTGCTCCGCCCTGACGCCCCACCGATGAGCGAGCTGGACAAAGCCTATGCGTTGCTGGGCGTGTCGGCGCAAGACGACGCCGACACCGTGCGCCAAGCCTATTATGTGCTGGCGCGCAAATATCACCCCGACGCCAACCCCTCGGACGAGGCCACCGACATGATGCAGCGCGTCAACGCGGCCTATGCGCGGGTGATGGCGGTCTTGGGCAAGTAGCGCGGCTCAGCCCCCACGCCCGAACAGCTCGATATTGGCACCGTACACCCCGCTGTCGCCCGTGCACAGCGTCACGCACATCTGCGCGATTTGTGCGGGCGTCACCCACAGGTCGGGGTTGGCGTTGGGCATGGCTTGGCGGTTGGCGGGGGTGTCGATGGTGCTGGGGGAGATGCCGTTGACGGCGATACCAGCCTCGCGCAGTTCGGCGGCCATCGCCTCCATGATGCGGGTGGCCGCGCCTTTGCTGGCGGTATAGGCAGCGGCGTTTTTGCCGCCTTTTTGCCCCGCTTTGGCGAGGATGAACACGATTTGCCCGCCTCCGCCGCGTGCGGTCATGTGTTGGGCGGCAGCCGCCCCGACCAGATAGACCGGTCGGACGTTGAGGGCGAACATGTCGTCCAACACTTGCGCGCCCGCCTCATGAACCGGCTTGCCCGCCGCATAGCCCCCGACCGTGTGCACCACGCTGTCGATGCGCCCGAAACGGGCGATGACCGCGGCGAACGCGGCCTCGACTCCCTCGGGCGTGCCGAGGTCGCCGACCAGCCCGAAATGCTGGCCTGAACCACCGCTCAGGGCGGCGGCGGTTTGGTCGAGGCGGGCTTGGTCACGGTCAATCAGGGCGACGTGTGCGCCGAGGTCGGCAAAGGCGGTGGCGACGGCGCGCCCGAGGTTGCCGGTGCCGCCGGTGACGAGGACGACGCGCTGGGCTTGGCTGGTCATGGGGTGCTCCTATCGGGGTGTCTGCGGGGGTGTCTTAGAGCATCTTGAGCTGTTCTTCGGCAGCGCGGGAGGCCTCATCGACCAGACCGAGGCGGCTGAAGATGGTGACGGCTTGGTTGAGCTTGCGCGCCGCTTGGGTGCGCTTGCCGCGCCCGACGAGGCTGCGCCCGTGGGAGAGCAACGTGCGGGCGATTTCGGCCTCGGCGTTAATCTCGCGCAGGTGGTTGAGCGACTGGGCGAAATAATAATCGGGGTCGGGGTTGACGCCGTTGGGGATGTCGGACGGGCGCAGGCTGAGCGCCTCCCCCATCGCACGGTCGGCGAAGCCCATCAAGACCGCGATGCGCTGGCTATAGGCGACCATGTGGGCTTCTTGGGCGTAGCGCCACGCGAGGTCGGTCTGGTTGCGTGCAGCGTAGATGCTGGCCAGCGATTTGGTGATGTCCACCAAGTGGCTCAGGCGCGTGCGCTCCATGCGCTCGGGGTCACGGTCGGGGTCGGGCGGGAACGGCTCGGCGCTCAGCTCGTAACACTCCAACAGCGTGCGCTCCGCTTGCTGGTCATAGCCGAGGCTGACCAACATCAACGCCTCGTTGATGCGTGCGGTGATTTGCATCTCGCGGTGGTCGATTTGTAGCGCGGTCTCGTAGCTGATGCGGAAGTACTGGCGGGCGCGGGTGAAGTTGCCCTTCAGGCGGTACGACTCGCCGATGTTGAGGTGGCACGCCACGACGCGGCGGCGCATCCCACCGAGGCTGAACAAATCTCGCGCTTGCTCGAAATGCTTGATGCTGATGTCGTAATTGCCCCGCCGCCCCTCGATGACCGCCCAGCGAAACTGGATTTGCGCGTGGTCATTGTGGCGCTTGTCGGCCTCGGCCTCGCGCATCAAGACCTCGAAACGCTCGATGACCTCGTCATACGGCGCTTGGCCTTCCTCCCACTGGGTAATCAGCTTGGCGGTTTCGGCTTGGACTTCTGGGGAGACGTGCGGTTCGGTCATTGGGGGTGTCTCGGCGGCCTACCGGCACGAGGTGCGTGCTGGTCAGGCGAACGGCGCTGGGGTAAGCTCTCTAGACCGCGACGAGAACGCGAGAAGATGAATGACGCGGTATGCGTAGTCTACATCATTGTCTGCGAAAATGGCGTAAAAAAACGCTCAACGGGAGGTTGCAACATGAGAATTGCCTTAATCGGCTTTGGGAATGTCGGGCAGGGGGTGGCGCAGTTGCTGCGCGACCACGGCGCGGCGTATCGCGCCCAATCGGGTGCCGACATCCGCATCACGGCGGTGGTCACGCGCTCGCGGGGGAGCTTGTTTCGCCCGGACGGCCTCGACCCCGCCGCGTTGCTGACGGCGATGGCCGCCGGTGGGCTGGCGCACTACCCCGAGCAGGCTGGGTTGCAGCGCACGGTCGATTTGTATCAGCTTGGCGTCGGGGCGGATGTCGATGTGTGGGTCGAGGCCACCCCATCGGACTTGACCAACGCCGACGAGGCGCTGGGGCGGTGTATGCGCGCCGCCAACCACAAAAAGCACATCGTGACGGCCAATAAGGGGATGCTGGTTCTGGGCTATCGCGCCCTGATGGACTGGGCGTCCGAGGTCGGGTCACGGGTGTTGTTCGAGGCTACGGTGATGGCCGGAACCCCGTCGATTCGGCTGGCGCAAGAGGCGCTGGCCGGCTGCACCATCCAGCGGGTGCGCGGCATCGTCAACGGCACGACCAACTATATGTTGACCGAGATGGAGGCGGGGCGCACCTATGACGAGGCGCTGGCCGAGGCGCAACGGCTGGGCTATGCCGAGACCGACCCGACCGCCGACGTGGACGGGCTGGACGCGGCCTATAAGCTGGTCATCCTGAGCAATGCGTTGTTCGGCAAAGCGCCGCCCCTCGCGCAGATGAGCGTGTCGGGCATCCGCGGCCTGACCAACGCCGACATCGCGCAGGCCGCCGCCGAAGGGATGCGCTGGAAACTGATTGCCGAGGCCACCCCTGAGGGGGCGTCGGTCGGGTTGATGAAGCTGCCGCTGACCCACCCATTGGCGTCGGTGAGCGGCTCGCAAAACGCCATCACCTATACCACCGACCTGCTGGGGGATGTGACTTTGGTCGGGGTGGGGGCGGGTGGCCTGCCGACCGGCTACGGCATCGTGTCGGACTTGCTGGGCTTGCACCGGCTGGGGCTGGCCTAGCCCTACCGCCCCGCCCCTCAGCCAAAACCGGCGAGGGGCGGGGTGGGTGGGTTTTAATGCGCGACCGCCCAGCGCGTTAGGTCGCGGTGGCCGTCCAACGCCCCGACCGGCGCGCCGGTCAGCAGGTGGCGCACCGCGATTTCCGCCGTGCCCGCCCCCATCGCCAAACCATGCCCATTGAACCCGACCGCGAACCCGACCCGCGGCAGGTCGGGCAACGTCCCGACCAACGGCAACCCGTCCGCCGTGAAGCCCATGATGCCCGCCCAGCGCCGCTCGACCGGCGCGCTCACCTCAGGGAAGCGCTGGCGCAGATAAGCGTCCAGCACGCCCTGCACCCCGTGGGTCGTGCGGTCATCGGTGGTGTCGTTTTCGGCGGGCTTGTTCTGCTTGCGCCCCCCGCCAATCAGCAACCGCCCGTCGAAGTCCATGCGGTAGTACATGTAGCCATAATCGCTGTAGCCGCAGGTGCTCAAGACCGGCTTGTCCAGCGGGGCGGTCGCCAGCACTTGCGCCCGCGTCGGGATGACCTTGCCCGCGAAAAACGGGTGTACGGTGTGCGAGTAGGCGTTGGTGCACAGCAACACCTGTTGCGCGTGAAAGGTAAACTTGCGGGTGCGGACGACCACATGCCCCTCGGC
>JALONY010000441.1 GCA_025454715.1 Anaerolineae bacterium | reverse complement strand
CTCGGCGTCGGGGCCGACCACCACCTGAAACTCGCCGGTCGTCAGGGCGTACAGGCTGGTTTGGCCGATTCGCCCTAGCAAGGTGTTCTTGGCGGGCGCAGCCTCGAGATAGGGGGCGAACAACGCATTCTCGAACGCGCCCACGTACACGCCGCGGCTGTCGGTATCGACCGCCCAGACCGTCAGGATGGGCTGACCGTTGCCGTCTGCGCCCTGATAGACCACGTTGATCAAATCGCCCGAGTCGAGGTTTAGGCGCCCATCGGTCGGTTGAGCGGGGGGCGCTGGGTCGGTCGGTTGAGCGGGGGGCGCTGGGCGTGGGGTGGGCGGGCAGTCATAAGTGACCGACGCGCTGGCGGAGCCGACCGTGACGGTGATGGTGACGGTGGTCAGCTCGGCACTGCCCAGCTTGATGCCATAGGGCAATACATCAGTGCTACTGAGGGTGAGGTTGAAGCTCTCGGTGACGCTGTTGGCGAGGCTGTTTCCGGTCAAGCTGAAGGTCATGGGCAGGCCAGCGCTATTTTCGACGCCGTTGCTGGCGTTGCGTGCGACCACGTTCAGGCGACCCTCGATGAAGCCCGGGGTCAAGTTGCAGCGGACGAAAGACGAGCCGCTGAGGTCAACGGTGGTGACATCACCGACGGCGGCGAGGGCGGGGAAGGCCAGAAAAACCAGCAAACCCAACCATAACCCGATACGATAGCGCATAAAACGAACCCTTTTGGTCTGTAAGGTGTGTATAGCGTTCATTATAACCCCTCCCTCGGCGGATTGAAAAAAATCAGGATATTTTTTGGCAAAAAAGTACCGACCCAGACAATTTGTCTAGGCCGGTACTTCCGAGGTGTGGGCGCTAAGGGGCTCGAACCCCTGACCTCACGGATGTGAACCGTGCGCTCTGACCAGCTGAGCTAAGCGCCCTCGATTGAAAGACAGTATACGGCGCTTGTGGTGGTTGGTCAAGGGCGAACCCCGCCCACGCGCATCAGCGCAATCGGTCGGCGCAGATGGGGGTGTAGGTGACGATGTCTTGCCCGATGAATAACGCCCATTCCTCGGGCGTCAAATCGCGATTGGTGATGTGGCACAGGTAATCCGAGGCGCGCT
Source organism: Anaerolineae bacterium (assembly GCA_025454715.1). Taxonomy (GTDB): domain Bacteria; phylum Chloroflexota; class Anaerolineae; order Aggregatilineales; family Phototrophicaceae; genus Flexicrinis. The sequence continues at coordinate 1,530 of JALONY010000441.1, read as the reverse complement.
CGGGCGAGAAATCCCACAGGCTGATGGTCGGGCTGGCACCGACCGTGACGAGTTGATCGTCTTGGCCGACGAAGGCGAGGTCGAAGGCGACATGGTGCGCCTTGACCGGCTGGCCGATGGGCAAGGCGCGCGCCGTGTCCCACAGCCACAGCTCGCCGAGGCTGTCGATGACGGCCAAGACCCGCCCATCGGCGCGAAAGGCGATGCTGTAGATGCTGCCGCGTGCCCCATTGAGGGGTGGGGCGATGGCGTTGTTGGCGGTCGCGAGGGCAATTTGGCCACCGTCTGGGCTAAAGCGCATCCCGAACTGGAAACTGTTGGGGAAGCTGAAGGCCGCGCTCAGCGTCAGCTCGGTGGGCGAGACGGCATAGACCCACACGTCGCCGGTGTTGGCGACCAGCGCAAGCTGGGTGCCGTCAGGCGAGAAGACCATGTTGATCAGGTTTTGGTTGGTGCCCGACGCGGGTGCGGCGCTGGCTGTCCCAGAGCTGGAGCCCTCTCTCGCGCTCATGTGTGACGACCCAGCGCGCATCGGGGCTGACGGCGGCGAGGTCGATCGGTTGGCCGGCCAAGCCGTCGATGAGCAACTCGCCGGTTTGGGCGTCCCATTGCCACACGTCGCCGTTGCCCTCCACGCCGGTGATGAGGCGCTCGTCTTGCGAGAGGTACAGGAAGACGAGGTAGAGCGCGCTACCGTCGGCGCTCAGGCCATCGAGCGTGATGGTCGGGCCGACTTGCGCCCATGTCTGGGTGTCGTATTGGCGGATGGCGTCCAGCTCATTGGCGACCACCATGCGGTTGCCGCCCCATCCGGCGGCGGAGGCCGGGTTGTTTTGGTCGTCGATGATGCGCTGTGCGTTGGGCTTGGCCGCCAAACTCCAGATGCCCAGCGTGCCGCTGGCGTCGCCCAACAGGAAGTGTTGCCCTTCTAGGTCGAAATCGGCGGCAACCACCTCGGATTGGTGGTAGCGCAGGGTGCGGAACAGGCTTTGGCCGCCGAGGGTGTAGACGTTGACCACGCCGCTGATGTCGAACGCGAGCACGAGGTCTTTGGCGGGGTGGAGCGCCAGCCCGTTGACCGAGATGGGCAGGACGATTTGGCGGCTCACGAGGCCGCTTCTGCGGTCGAGCAACCCCATCACCCGCGACTCGCCACCCCCCAAGGTGGCCAAGACCAGCACTTGGTCGGCATCGTAGGGGTAGGCGGCTTTGAGGTCAGCGATTTGCAGGTCTTCGAATTGGAGGGGGCGGGCTTGGCCGGTCGTGAGCGGCACGAGGCGCGGGGGCTGGGTTTGGGTGTTGATGAACAGGGTGCGTTCGTCGTCGCTGAAGACGAGGCTCAAGACCGGCTCTGGGCTGGGGATGCTGGCGACCAACCGCCCCTCGACGAGGTCATATACCAAGACGACGTTGGCATCATCATCGCCAATCATGGCGCTGGCGACGTGGCGCGTGCTGTAGCTGAAGATGCTGTAGTAGGCCAGCAACTGGTCGGTCGGGTAGGTGATGAGGGTCTGGAGCTCGCTTTGG
>JALONY010000159.1 GCA_025454715.1 Anaerolineae bacterium | reverse complement strand
GGTCTTGGCGCGCCTGATGGGCGCGGCGAAGGCCGCTGGCCGAAGCGGGAGTGTGTTCGAAATCACCCTGCTTCAAGCGCTGGCGCACCACGCCCAAGCCGACCTGCCCTCTGCGCTGGACGCCTTGCGGCACGCCCTCACGTGGGCTGAGCCAGAGGGGTATATCCGCCCGTTCGTCGATGAAGGCCAGCCGATGGCCGCACTGTTACGCAGTGCGGTCGAGCGCGGCCTATCGGGCTTTGCACAGGCCGTTTTGGCCGCCTTCCCCTCGCACCCCGCGCCCAGCCCTGCCCATCCGCTGGTCGAGCCGCTCAGCGCCCGTGAAGCCGAGGTGCTGCGCCTGCTCAAGACCGAGCTTTCCGGCCCCGAGCTGGCCGAGCTACTGGGGGTCGCCCTCAGCACCGTGAGGACGCACATCAAGAACATCTACGCCAAGCTGGGTGTCGCCAACCGCCGCGCCGCGGTCAACCGCGCCGAACAACTCGGGTGGATGTAACACTCCCCCACCAAAATCCCCACATCTGAGGATGACAGCTCCCCACATCGCTGGATACCGTGTCCCTCGACAGGCTCACACAGGAGGCGCGTTGCATGGGGACATCGAACGACAATCCAGCACCGACAGGCTATCGGGTATCGCTGTACGGGCATCACGATGGTTTCGACGGCCTGACCTGCACGCACGAACCCGATGGCACGACCACCCTGTCGGGCGTGGTCGATCAGGCCGCGTTGCACCGCCTACTGCGGACGATCCGCGACAGCGGCATCGTGCTGCTGTCCGTCACCCGCCTCCCCGATGACTCGCACGACCTGACCCACTAGGAGACCCCTCATATGGACACCGCACACCCCACCCCCCACGCGCCCAAAGCACCTCGTTTACGGCGCGCCTCACGCGGCGAGCGCCTCGCGATTCTCGGGCTAATCGCATTGTCGATCGTCCCGATGCTGGCCGGATTGGTGCGCGTGGCACAGCTTACCATCGCCGCGGACAGCACCCCCATCACCCCAGCCAACGAACGCTTCTACGGCGCGCCGTTGCCGGTCATCGTGCACATCGTTTCGTCCATCGCTTACGCCCTGTTGGGCGCGTTGCAATTCGCCCCCAGCTTCAGGCTGAACCGCCCGGGCTGGCACCAGCGGATAGGTTGGCTCATCGTGCCGTGCGGCCTCGCCTCGGCGTTGACCGGCTTGTGGATGGCGCATTTCTACCCGTGGCCTGCGGGGGACGGTACGCTGTTGTACGCCATGCGCTTGTTCGTCGGGTTCACCAAGACGGTGGCGCTGCTGCTGGGCGTGCGCGCCGCCCAAACCAAGCGCTTCGCCAAACACGGCGCATGGATGGTGCGCGCCTATGCCCTCGGGATGGGCGCAGGCACCCAAGTCGTGACCGCCATCCTGTGGGCGGTATTCGGTGGTGGGGCAGGGGAGTTCGGGCGTAACGTCATCATGGGCGGCGGCTGGCTCATCAACATGGTCATCGCCGAGTGGGTCATCCGCCGACGCCTGACCAGCCCACGACGCCGCACCACGGTCGTTCCTGCCCACCCCGCTTGACCCCCCACGATTTACAGGAGATTCCCAACCCATGCAGGCCATCGTTTTCCCGCGCTACGGCGCACCCGACGTGCTCGAACTGCGCGAGGTCGAAAAACCCACCCCCCAAGCCGGTGAAGTTTTAGTCCATGTCCGTGCCGCGGCAACCAACGCGCTCGATTGGCACGTCATGCGCGGCCAGCCATTCCTCGCCCGCCTCGAGTACGGCCTGCGCGCACCCAAGAGCATCCAGCTCGGCTCCGACCTCGCTGGGACGGTCGAGGCGGTCGGTAGCGGCGTGACGCGCTTCCAAATCGGCGATGCGGTGTTCGGCGAGGTGTTTCACAGCCGCTTGGGCAGCTTCGCCGAGGCGGTGTGCGTGCCCGAGACCGCCTTGGCGCACAAGCCGGAGTCCGTCAGCTTCATCCAAGCGGCAGCCGCGCCATTGTCGGGTCTGACCGCGCTGCAAGGCCTGCGCGACAAAGGCAAGCTTAAACCCGGCCAGCGTGTGCTGGTCAACGGCGCGTCGGGCGGGGTCGGCTCGTTCGCCGTGCAGCTCGCCAAGCATTTCGGCGCACACGTCACCGCCGTATCCAGCGCCCGCAACCTCGCGCTCGTGCGCGGGCTGGGCGCGGATGAGGTCATCGATTATCAGACCGAAGACTTCACCCAACACAGGCGCTATGACCTGATCCTCGACGCCGTCGGCAACCGCTCGATTGGGGCGCTCCAGCGCGCCCTCACCCCGCACGGGAAGGCCGTCATCGTCGGCTTCACCGGTTTATTGGGGATGCTCGGACACACGATTTTGGGTGGATTGGCCTCCCGTGGCGGCCAATCGCTCGGCATGATGGGCACCGTGGTGGCCAGCACGGACGATTTGGCTTTGCTGGCCACCTTGCTGGAGCGCGGTAGCCTGAGGCCGGTCATCGACCGCACCTACCCGCTGGCGCAGGCCGCCGACGCCCTGCGTTATCTGGAGACCGGGCGCGCCCGCGGTAAGGTGGTGCTGACGGTCGGTTGACCGGCGTTGAAGTCGCACCCCATCCCAATTCACACCATGGTGAAACTTTTTTCGACCGAGAGACGTATCATCATCACCACTTTACATACCTTGGAGTATGGTTGATATGAAAGCGTTCGTCTACTCGCGTTATGGCTCGCCCGATGTGCTCAGTTTGCAAGACCTGCCCAAACCGACGCCACAGCCCGACCAAGTGGTGATTCGGGTGCGTGCCGCCTCGCTCAACCCGCTGGATTGGCACATCATGCGCGCCGACCCCGCCCTCGTCCGGCTGACCAACGGCTTGCTCAAGCCCAAGCAACCCATCAACATCCCGGGGGCGGACGTTGCAGGGGTAATCGAGGCGGTCGGCGAGAACGTGACCGGTTTCGCGGTCGGTGATGCGGTGTTCGCAGGGGTGGGTGAGGGCGCGTGCGCCGAATATGTGTGCGCCCGCGCCAAAAACGTCGCCCACAAGCCGCAAAACCTGAGCTTCGAGGAGGCGGCAGCCGTGCCGGTGGCCGCCGTCAGCGCCTTGCAATCGCTCCGGCGGGGCGGCGACTCGCTGGCTGGGCGGCGCGTGCTGGTCAACGGCGCGTCGGGCGGGGTCGGGACGTTCATGGTGCAAATCGCCAAGCTGATGGGCGCGCACGTCACCGCCGTGTGCAGCGCCCGCAACATCGCGCTCGTGCGCGGGCTGGGCGCGGATGTGGTGATGGACTATGGCCAACAAGACCCCTCGCGCACCGCAGAGCCGTATCACATGGTGTTGGACAACGTCGGCAATTTCTCGCTGGGCGGGTTCCGCCGCACCCTGACCCCGACCGGAATCGGCCTGAGCGTCGGCTTTACCAGCGTCTGGCGCTTGTTGGCCAACACCTTCGGGCAAATGCTGACCGGCTGGCGCACACAGCAAAAGGTCTCGCCGTTCTTGGCCAGCGTCTCCGGCCAAGACCTCGAGGCGCTCAAGCCGTGGCTGAGCGACGGGCGCTTGCGCGTGGTGATTGACCGCACCTACCCCTTTGACCAAACGCCCGATGCCCTGCGTTATCTGGAGACCGGGCGCGCCCGCGGTAAGGTGGTGCTGACGGTCGGTTAGTCCAGCGCGGTGCCGTCGAGGGTGAAGCGCTGGCGAGTCGGGGTGCCGTCCGACAAAATCCCCGTCAGCGTGAAGCCCTCCTCGTTAACCTCGGCAAAGGTGGGAGGGGCGGACAACCCCGCGGCGACGATGCCACCGCGCACATTGCGCGCCAACAGCACCGGCGCTTGGCTGGGGGCAAAGCGCCACACCCCTGCGCCGCCTCTCCCGTCGCCAAAGTTGCCGATGGCCGACATCAACACCCCATCGGCATCGGGCAAGATGGCGAAATCGGCCTCGGTGACGCTGTTGTCCCAATAAGCCAGCCGTACCACCTCCAACGGCTCTAGCACCACCCAATACAGGCCGTAAAACTCGCCGTAAAACGCTTCGTCGGGGTACTCCACCACGAACACCCGAACCGAGCGCCCGTCCTCGGTTTCGGCCTCGGCGGCGACCCGCCTAGCCAGCCCGCCGTTCATGGCCAACGCGAACACCTCGCCATCGGCTTGCACGGCGGGCGCAAACGGGCGCTCTTGCGGCACGTCCCACGCCAACGCCCCGGGTTGGGTGGTCTCCCAGCCCAAAAGCCCCGTCCCGCGGCTCCCAAAGGTCAAGCGCTGACCGTCCACCGTCAGGACGGTGGCGAAATCATCCGACGGCAGGCCAGCCGAGAAATCCCCTCGGTCGGTGTCTTTGGGCGCCGTGTAAGACGCATCGAACGCCTCTAGCACCGGATAAACCGTCGTCCCGTCCGGCGCAAGCCGCGTCTCGAGCGGTGGGGTCAGGATGTATAGCCCCTCGTTCCACGCATAGACCGCGGGCTTGCCCAGATAGGCTTCAGGGTGATATTCCCTCTCCTCGAAAACGGCCACATAGGCAATCACCCCGTCGGCGTTGACTTGAATATCCAGCAAACGTGCCGCGGGATAAAGCTCGACACCGACCGACCAACCCGCTGGGATTGTTCTGCCAGCCTCGGCGCGATAACCCAACAACCCGAAGAAAAAATTATCGGTGCCGTCGTCGATGCGCCCGACCAGAAACGGGCTTCCGTCGCGATACAACACCCGCTCATAAACGACCGAGTCAAGCTCCTCATTCCACACCGGCGGCACAATCACGCCCGTCCCGTCATCGACCGTCAACACCCACCCATTTCAGCATCATCACATCTCCCTAAAACCGGCCAATGCTTTCAGTCTATCCCCGAAACGGCAGCCACGCCGGTATCGTAGGCGCTGGGGCGGGGTCACGGCGGGGCACCGTAGCATTGGCGTGACCAGCCTGATTGAAGGTGGGCGGGTTGCCCCCAACAAAAACCCCGCCCCTGTCGGTGTGACGGGGGCGGGGCTGAGCTCAGGCGGGGGTGGGCTTTAGCGCAACGAGCCTTCCTCGACCCAACCGCGTTGGGTGGTGGCGCGCACCACCACGAAGTACCAGCACTGGCGGCCATCGCTACGCGGCCCCTCGGTCACGTCCACGCCATCGCCGTTGTTGACGAACGCCACGCTGTTGCTGCGCCCGTTGGGCTGGGTGCGGATGTAGACCGCAGTCACGCCCGGGTTGTAGACGATGCGGCGGAAATCGCCG
>JALONY010000158.1 GCA_025454715.1 Anaerolineae bacterium | reverse complement strand
TTCTTATCGACGCCCTCCAGCGCGGCGGCGTAGACCAGCGGGGCGATGGCCGACCCGGGGGCGCGGTAGTCGCGCAGGTAGTCGCGCTGGCCTTGGATGGCGGCGTTGTTGAAGTCGGGGCTGCCGATGTAGGCCAGCACCGCGCCGGTGCGCGGGTTGATGTAGACCGCCGCGCCGGTGGTCAGGCCGCTGCCGGTCAATTCGGTCAGGCGCTGGCGCAACAGCACCTGCGCGGAGTCTTGGGCGGCGCTGAACAGGGTGGTCTTGACCCTAAAGCCGCGTGAATACAGGTCTTGGCCGTAGACCGCCTCGAGCTGCTGGCGGACGAGCTGGACGAAGTGCGGGTACTGGGTGGTGACTTGGCGCGGGCGGAACGGCAACAGCTCGACCGTCGCGAGGTCGCGCACGAAGCGCACATTGGTCTCGCTGATGTCGTTGGCGGTGACGCAGGTTTGGCCACGCCCGGGGATGTCGAGGCACCCGACCCCGACCATGCGGCGCAGAACGCTCTGGATGGGTTGCTTGATGGCGCGGTTGCTGACCGGATCGACCGTGCTGGGGTTTTCCATGATGGCGGCCAACAGCGCGGCCTCGATCAGGTTCACGTCGGCTGCCGACTTGCCGAAATAGAACTGTGCCGCCGCCTCGACCCCATAGGTGTTGTTGCCGAAGGCCGACTCGTTGAGGAACAGGCGCAGAATCTCGTCTTTGCTGTACCGTTGGCTCATCTCACCGGCCACGACGATCAGGTCGGCGTCGGTGGCGCTGGTGTTGCCGCCGCCCAAGACGAGGCTTTCGGCCACCAACTGCGTGATGGTCTTGTTGACCGGCGCACTGCCCCCGCCGCTCAGGCTGTTGAGATAGGCGCTGATGGTGGTGCCGGTGTCCCAGCCCGGGTCGGTATAGAAGGTCGGGTTGCGGGTCGAAATCACGGCGTGGATGAGCTGCGGGCTGATGGCGTTCAGCTCGACCTCGGTGCGGTCGCCGCCGTCGGCGAGGCGGGCAATCTCGCGCCCGTCACGGTCTTGCAGGATGACGGTCTGGAAGTCGGGCTCGTAGGTGGCCACGGCGCTCAAATCGGCGTCATAGCGCGCCACGATGCCCTCGTACCATTGGTTGGCGAGGAACAGGCCGCCCGCGCCCGCCAACAAGGCCAGCGCGACCAACGCGACCAAGCCCAAGACCACGTTGCGGGTGGTGTTGCTGCGCTGGGCGCGGTCGGCTTGCTCGGCCAATTCGCCCTCGGCGGCGTAATCGAGGTCGGGCGGTTGCGACTCGTCCAACGCGCTGGGGATTCCTGCGGGCTGGGCACTGCCATACCCGACCGAGCCACCGACCACCGTCGCACCGGCGAGGGTGCGACCGGCCACGGTCGGCTGTGCGCCCGGGTCGGACATGTCCAGTTGGTCACGGAAGGCCGCCGTGCCGACCACGGTCTGCCCCATGTCGTTGACCGGCACTTGGTTGGGCAGGGCGGCATAATCGAGGCTGCCCATCGCCACGGTGGCCGCGCCGCCCATCGCCGACGACTCTTGCAGGCCGGTATCGAGGGTGGGCAGGCCGCTGTTGAGCGGGTCGTTCGGGTTCATGCGCTGGGTCGAGAGGTAATTTTCGAGCCACGGCGGGGTGACGTTCTGCTCCCAGCCCATGCCGTCGGCGGTGGAGCGCAACCACGTGGGCTCATACAGCGACATGCGCCAATAGCGCCCGTCGTCGGTTTGGATGATGAGCTGGCGGGCGTTGATTTCGGCCTCGGCCATCTCGGGGGTGATTTGCCCGCTCTGCACCAGCCCGCGCAGTTGCGCCATCTGTTGTTGGACGTTGAAGAAGCGCTGCCCCAGCACCTCATCGGCCATGCGTTGCGACTCGAGGGCGGCGGGGGTGGGCTCGGACGGTGCGACCGCAATGGCGGCACCCCCACCGGCCAATTCGGCCATGCGGCGGCGGGCGATTTCGGCGGGGTCGTCGGGGTTGGCTGGGGCGGGGTCGAGGTCGGGGTCATCGGCCTCGGCGGGCTTGGCACCGCCCAACAACCCGACCGCCATCATCTCGGTACGGAAGTCGGTCGAGGGCGCGTCGTCGGCCTCGTCGTCCGCGTCCAACATCGAGAGCGCGTCTTCGGGCGAGAGCGGCACATCGGTGGCGCGGATGGCCGCCGTCTCGCTCAGCGGGGCGTCGGCCTCGGTATCGAGTTCGGCCAGCAAGTCCTCGGGCGAGAGGAACCGCTCGACCTCTTCGGGGGTGGCGGGCACGGCCTCGGGCGGGAGCTCCGGCGCGGGGGCGTCGTCATCCTCATCGATGGGCACGATGACGATGGTCTCGTCGCTGGGGCGCAACAAGGTATCCTCGGCACGCGGGCGATGCCAGCCGCCCGGGTTGTCGGGCAGTTCGGGCATGGCATCGGGCAACGCCTTGACCTTGTAGCCGCGCCGCGCCTTCTCGGCTTCGACGGGGGCGGGGGTGGCGGCGTGCGCCGGATCGGGGGTGCTCCAGCCGCTTCTCTGGGGTGGGGTGTCGGCCATGCGCGCAGTCCTTTTACCGTTTGAAGGGTGCATCGGACGACTAGCCGAACGCCAGCGTCCATTTCCATATGCCTCAAAGTATACCCAACGCGGCGCGGCGCGCAAACGCCGAGCGCTTGACGGTTTGGGCGGAGCGGTGTAGGCTATCATCGTCTGGCCGTGCCCGCACGGGTGCCGCCCGACCCCTAACGGACGAAAACAGGAGGAATACGCATGGCAACGGACAGCCGCCTCGCCTAACCCACCGCACGGTATTTCGCGGAGGTCGCTTGCTGCTGCCCATGCCCCAGCGTGTTTTCGTGTTGCCCGCGCCCCCCAAATCATGGGGAAAAAAGCGCGGATACCCCAAACGCCTACGGCGCGCTGCACGCGCATCTCACCGGTGAAATGCCGGTGCGGTGCGCTTTTTTGATTCCCCCTCGCACGCGCACCCGAAAGGCATTGACCCCATGTTATTATCCGTTGCCCACCTCACCTTACATTACGGCACGTTGACCGTGCTCGACGACATCGATTTGACGCTCGACCGCGGCCAGCGCGTCGGGCTGGTCGGCGCCAACGGCGTCGGCAAGACCAGCTTGTTACGCCTCATCGCGGGCGAGGCGCACGCCGACCGCGGCACCGTGCGCGTGTTCGACGGTGTGCGCCTCGGCATACTGCCGCAAGACCTCGCCCATCTGAGCGGGACGGTGCATGACCTCCTCGAGTCGGCGGTTGCGCCGGTGCGCCGTGCCGAGGCCACCTTGCGCGACCTCGAACACGCGATGGACGGCCTGACCGGCGCGGCGTTGGCCGCGTTGCTGGCCGAGTACGCCGACCTGACCGCCCAGTATGAGCAGATGGGTGGCTATACGCTGGAGGCGCGAACCGACGACATCTTGCGTGGTCTGGGGGTGGCGCACCTCGCCCGCCTCCGCCCGTTGCACACCCTGAGCGGTGGCGAGCGCACCCGTACCGCCTTGGCCGCCCTGTTGCTGAGCAAGCCCGACGTGCTGCTGTTGGACGAGCCGACCAACCATCTCGACCGCGCCGCCCTCGATTGGCTGGAAGGCGCGGTCAGCGGGTGGGAGGGTGCCGCGCTCATCGTCAGCCACGACCGCGCCTTTTTGAACCGCACCGTCAACCGCATCGTCGAAATCGACGAGCATACCCACCGCGCCCGCGCCTATGCGGGCAATTACGACGCCTATCGCATCGCCAAGCAGGTCGAGCGGGAGCAGTGGGAGCAGGCATGGGTGGCGCAACAAGACGACCTGCGCGAGCTACGCCGTGAGCTGTCCGATCAGCGCCGCGCCATGGCGCAGACCAAGCCGACCCGCAAGGTCGAGGGCGACAAGTTCGCCAAAGGGTTCTTTAAGGCCAGAACCGAAACCCACCTGACGCGCAAGCTGGACAACGCCAAGGAGCGCCTCGCCCGCATCGAGGCCGATCCGGTGGCCAAGCCGCCCAAGCCGCTCACGTTTCGCGCTACGTTTGGCGAGGCCGAGGCACAACACGCCCGCCTGACCGTCAGCGGCTTATCGAAAGGCTATGACGGGAGGCCGGTCTTTGACGGGGTCTCGTTCGCGGTGGGGGCTGGGGAACGGCTGGTATTGACCGGTCGTAACGGCAGCGGCAAGACCACCCTGTTGCGCGTGCTGGCCGGCCTCGACCCCGCCGATGCGGGCGAGGTCTGGCATAGCGCGGGCGCACGCCTCGGCTATCTGGATCAGCATGGGGCGGGGCTGAACCCTGCTCACAGCGTGGTACAAGCCTATGCCGAGGGGTTGGGCGGCAGCGATGATGCGCATGTCGCCGACCTGCTGAACTGGGGGTTGTTCCGCTACGATGAGGTGCGGCGTCCGGTCGGGGTGCTCAGCGTCGGGCAACGGCGCAAGCTCCAGATTGCCCGCCTGATTGCGTGTGGGGCGACCGTTTTGTTGTTGGACGAGCCGACCAATCACCTCAGCTTCGATGTGCTGGAGCTGTTCGAGTCCGCGTTGCGCGGCTTCGGTGGCGCGATCATCGCCGCCTCGCACGACCGCCGGTTCATCGACGCCCTCGGGGGCGCGGTGTTGTCGATGGGGGGGTAAGGCTTGATGCTCGGCAAGGGCGGGGTAGGCCGAAATTTGACAAATGTCTCGCAATGGCTGTATCGTACAAAATGCACTGCCTGAAAAACAGCAAAGGGCTTAACGATATGGCTATAATTTCGAGAATTTTGGCGATGGGAATGGTCTTGTTCGTCGTCGTCTCGGCTCATGCCCAGCCCGACCCCGGCAACGGCGTCCCACAAATCCCCGACCCAGAACAAGCCGCAGCCGAACGTGCCGCGATGGAAGAGCGTCAGCGTGCCTATGACGCGGCCTTTCACGCTTATCTCGAAACGGTCTTGCTAGAAGATTTGACGGTGGTTTGACGGTGGTCTATCTGGCGGCAGAGCCCGAAATGGACTACATCAACAGCGAATCCATCGCCGAGGGCTTGGGCGCGCAAGTCGTCTGGTCGTGGGAGTCGTTCGAAGCGTTGTTGGCCGAGCAAGAGCCGGATGCAGTCTTGATTCACGGGGGAGCCGTCGCAGACATTGACCTCGCGTGGACACAAGCGGCCTATCGGCGTGGGGTGTTGCTGGTCGGCCTGAGTATGCCGTTCGAAGAGATGCAGCGCATCACGGGGGACAAGTGCCTCGAGGATCCCAACCCGGGCTACCTTGCGCTGTCACCGCAGATGTTCTTGGTGTTTCAGTATGATTTGAAAGTCGAGCATGAGGCTGAACGCGAGGCAATCGACCACGTGGTTTTGGAGACCTGCGAAGCGCCGGATGCCTCTCGGTTCGGTTGGTACACCCTTCAACGCGGTACGCTGAACAGCTTTGTCTTATCCCTCGACTGGTTGCCG
>JALONY010000157.1 GCA_025454715.1 Anaerolineae bacterium | reverse complement strand
GTGGTGGCGACGCTGGCGAGCGGGGCGGTGGCGGTGCGCGAGCGCATCACGGCGACGCTGCGCTACGAGTAGGGTTCGTCCTTGACTTTGGCACCGAGCTGACCTACAATGTCCTGCAAGTAAGGGCCTGTAGCTCAGCTGGGAGAGCGCTACAATCGCACTGTAGAGGTCAGGGGTTCGAATCCCCTCAGGTCCAAAACCAAAGCCACCGGCATTTCTCAATTGAGGGATGCCGGTGGCTTTTTTTGGCGTTGGGGGTGGGACTTTACATACTTTGCGTAAAGTGCGATATGATAATCACACCCTATGCACGTCGTTTCGCTCATATGTTTTTGAGAGGGCTGTATAAGACCATGACCGTCGCCATTATTTCTAGAACCGACCTCGCCCGCAACACCCGTGAAATCGTCGAACAAGTCCGCAGAGGCCAAACCGTCTTGTTGCAAAGCTACGGGGAAGACCAAATCGTGCTGTTGGATGTGCTCGATTACAGGCTTCTCAAGGCGTTGGGGGCTTATGGGTTGCGAGAGATGGGGGAGGTGGAACCCGATTCCATCGGTGATGTCGTCCGCTCGTATCTCAGTCAAGAGATTAGCTTGTCCAAAGCTGCCGAGATGTTGAATACGTCGCGCTATGACTTGTTGGAGCGTTTCGAGCGGTTAGGGGTTCCGCTTCGTTTCGGGGCGCAAACCGTCGATGAAGCGCGTGTGGAGGTCGATGCGGCGCAGGATGCCGGAACACACCGCGCATGACGGCAGCGGTGATTGACAACACACTCTTAAGCAATGTGGCGTCGCTGTCCGAATTGAGTACAGGATAATTCTGTCGCCACCGGCATTTCTCGATAGAGGGATGCCGGTGGCTTTTTTGGCGTTGGGGGGTGTTCAGTCGATGAGCCAACTCGGTGAGCTGAGCGGATCGGCCTACCAGCGGCAACGCGAGCGACCCAAACGCCCATTGGCGCGGTATCTCAAAGATTAACGTCCCTCAGCGCGACAAAAAGGCTTGGCATAACATTCGATATCCCTGCACAATAGAGCGGTGTCGAGCATTGTGGTGAGAGATGATTTTTCATGAACGCGGTTCACAACGCTCTTCAGTCCCTCCCGTATCTGGCTGGGCTGCCAGATTCCGATGTCGAGACGTTGGTGCAAAACAGCCGCTTGTACCGGTTTGGGGTGGGTGAAGCGATCTTCTGGGAAGGGGATACCAGCCGTGGCTTATGGATCATCGAGCAGGGGACGGCTAAAATCTACAAGACCCGCCCCGATGGAGGCGAGTACATCTTGCACCTGTTGGGCGCTGGCGACACCTTCAACGACATCGGGGCTTTGGGCGATTGCCCGACCCCTGCCAATGCTGCCGCCCTCAGCCCCGACCTGATGGTCTGGCTCATCCCTCAACATATCCTACAAGCCGCGCTCGTCCAAAACCCGTTGGTCGCCCTCAATGCCATCCGCGTATTGACTCGGCGGGTGCGCCAATTGGTTAACCAAATGGAAGATCTCGCTGTGCATTCGGTGGGGGTGCGGTTGGCGCGGTTCGTGCTGCGTCACAGCCAATCCGACGCGCCCCAGCCGACCGGTATCACCCGCACCGCGATGGCCGCACACCTGAACACCACCCCTCAGACCATCAGCGTCCTCCTGCGCGAGTTCGAGGCGGCTGGCGCAATCACCTTCGACCGCCAACACATTCACCTCCGCGATGTCGAGGTGTTGCGGCGTTTAGCGTTGATGAATGGATGATAAGAGTCACGCCGTCGTGTGACGAACGTCACCTCTGATACACCGTTTTAAGCCAGCTTAAATCGTGCTGCCCCGCCCCCCGTTATGCTGTGTGCATCGGTAAAAAAGAGCGGGATACCTCGGCATGACCCCACCCCCTTCTAGCCCATGGATTGACCGGATGACCTGCATCGGTTGTGGCGCGTGCATCAGCACCTGCCCGACCGACGCGCTCGCACGGTTGGACGGTAAGCCAACGGTCACGGCTCCAAACCGCTGCACCGCGTGCGCGGCGTGTGAAGACGGGTGCCCGGTCGGTGCCATCCAGCTCCCTTATTTCATCGTGCCCAACCCGATATGGGAGGAACGTATCCAATGAATAGCACAGCCCTTCTCTCGCTCCGGCGCATCATCCTCGTGGTGGTGCTCGGCTTGTTGCTCGGCCTGACGGCGACCGCTCAGGACGCCCCCAGTGATTTGGTCGAATACACGCTCCATGCCCGCATCAGCGGGGAACCAGTCATTTCGTATTTGGGCGCAGGTGGCGACATCGACGGCCAAATCAACCCAGAGCTGGTCATTGACCTCGGCCAGACCGTGCGGATTACGCTCATCAACGACGTGGACATGACCCACGACCTGACCATTGACGCTTTCGCGGTCGCCACACCCGCCCTCGCACAAGGCGAGACCGCGACGCTCGAATTCGTGGCCGACCAAGCGGGCGTCTTCGAGTATTACGGCTCGATGCCCGGGTACCGTGACATCGGCATGGTCGGGGTGCTGCGGGTGATTGACCCCGCAGCGGCCTTCCCGATGGCCAACGTGGTCGAGTTTACGGTGGTGACTCAGCTCGGCGGTGACCCCTCGATGGCGTTCGTCGGCGTCGGTGGCGCCATCGATGGAATTGTGAACCCCGAATTGACCGTTAATTTGGGCGATACGGTGCGCTTGACCGTGATTAACGGCGACCCGATGCAACACGACCTGAAAATTGACGAGTTCGGCGTTTACACGGGCGATTTGTTGGAAGACGAACAGACCGTGACGATCGAGTTCGTGGCCGACCAACCCGGCGCGTTCAAGTATTACTGCTCCATCCCCGGCCACCAACAAATCGGCATGGAAGGCGTGTTGCGGGTGGTGGGTGAAATTACGGTGGGTGAGCCATCGGCGATGGCTGACTCGACTGAGGAGACCTATACCGAGGCCAGTGGCCATGACCACGGCGCGGCCAGCGATGCGGTCAAGCCCGCCATTGCTGACGCGGTCTCGATCATCCGCAACCCTGCCGATGTGCCGCCGCCGGTCGGTGACCGCGAGCCGCAGCACTTCCGCATCGACATGGAGACGGTCGAGGTCAACGGTGTCTTGGCGGACGGCACAACCTATCGCTACATGACGTTCGACGGCCAAATCCCCGGGCCGATGATCCGCTTGCGGATTGGGGATACGGTCGATTTTAACCTGCACAACCGCGACGACAGTATGCTGCCGCACTCGATTGACCTGCACGCCGTGACGGGCCCGGGCGGCGGGGCGGTCTACACCCAGACCTTGCCCGGTGAGGACACACAATTCAGCTTCAAAGCGCTCCAAGCCGGCCTATATGTTTATCACTGCGCGACCTCGAGCATCCCGCACCACATCTCGAGCGGCATGTACGGCCTCATCTTGGTCGAGCCTGAGGGGGGCTTGCCGCCGGTAGACCGCGAGTTTTACTTCATGCAAGGCGAGTTGTACACCATGCAGCCCTACGGCACCGAGGGGCACCTCGACTTCGACTATCAGAAGATGCTGAACGAGCAAGCCGAGTACTTCGTGTTCAACGGCGCGGCGGCTGGCCTGACGACCGACGAGACCGCGATGCAGACCGAGGTGGGCGATAGCGTCCGCGTGTTCTTCGGGGTTGGGGGGCCCAATGCTACCTCGTCATTCCACTTAATTGGCGAAATCTTCGACCGTGTGTATGACCAAGCTTCGCTGACCGCTGCGCCGCTGACCGATGTGCAAACCACGCTCGTCCCGCCCGGAGGCGCTGTGATGGTCGAGTTCACGATGGACGTACCCGGGCGCTACTTGTTCGTCGATCACGCCCTGAGCCGCCTAGAGCGCGGGCTGGTCGCCTTCTTGTACGCCGAGGGTGACGACGCCCCCGACATTTTCGACAGCACCAACCTGCCGGAAGACTCTGGCCACTAATCGACCCTAAGTTGGGGGTGGGGGCTGACCCCACCCCCAACCGATTGAATAGGAGGAATTGGCGATGCGTCACTGGACACTGCTGATTGGCCTGCTGATGGCGTTATGTGCCCCTAGCGCGGCTCAGGTCAACGACGAAACACACATCGAGGTCAACGGGGCATGGGCGCGCCCGAGCATCGAAGGGCGCGACATCAGTGCGGCCTATTTCCAAATCACCAATCTGGGCGAAGCGGACGATGCGCTGGTGCGTGCCGAGACCGATGCGGCGCACATGGTCGAGCTACACACCATGCAAATGGACGGCGACGTGATGCGGATGCGGCAAGTCGAACAGATTGCGCTGCCCGCTGGTGAGATGGTGGCGCTCCAGCCCGGCGGCCTGCACGTGATGTTGATGGGCTTGACGCGCACCTTATCGGCGGGCGACTCGTTGACCCTCACGTTGGGGTTGGAGTCTGGATCGTCGCTTGAGGTCGTGGCGTGGGTGAGCGATACGCCCATCCCGAACCTGCTGGAACCTGACGCCCTGACCACTGCGGCGCTCGAGGCCGACGCTGCGGGCACATTCGTCGGGCGGGTGGTCAACCCACCGGTTCAGGCGCAACCGTTCAGCGCCCCGGGCACCATCAGCGATGATCAACGCTTGAGCGATACCGACGGTACGTGGCGCGTCTTGTTCTTCGGCTACACCCATTGCCCCGATTACTGCCCGCTCACGTTGGTCGATTACAAAGAGGTCAAAGCTTTGTTGGGCGAACAAGCCGTAGCCGTGACGTTCGTCTATGTCAGCGTGGACGCCCCACGCGACACACCCGAGGTACTGCGAACCTATCTCGACCATTTTGACCCCGAGTTCATCGGGTTTTCGGCGGATGACCTGACCCTGCGCCGCATTCAGCCCGATTACGGCTTCTACTATCAACGGCTGATGGGCGCGCAGACGATGGCGGTCTACAGCATTGACCACTCGACCCGCTCCTACCTGATTGACCCGATGGGGGTTATCCGCGCCAGGGGGTTATCCGCGCCAGCTTCGCATATGACACAGCCCCCAGCCGCTTGGCCGAAGCGCTGCGGTGGTACATCGCAAAAGGGTAAACGCATGGGCGTCGGGTATTGGATGTAGACCGGTGTCGGCGGTCTGCTGCCCTTGAGGCCGTAGGTGGCGTGGTTCAAACCCGAAAGCACCGGCACCCCTCCAATCAGGGGTTCCGGTGCTTTTTTTGCGTCTGTGTCAAGACATCATCGGCCGTGCGATGACCCGCGGCGTAATCATCAACCGCACCCGCTGGACGCCCTCGATCATCTGATAGGCCACCCACCACG
>JALONY010000156.1 GCA_025454715.1 Anaerolineae bacterium | reverse complement strand
TCAAAAGTGCAGTCAACATCAACAGCAGTCAGTCGATCGGCATAGATTTTGTCTTCATCGAAAAATAGGTCAATATCGCCAACGCCAATCCAAGTCGGTGGTAATCCTGCGAGGTTACGGCGTCGCGCCGGTACCGCATAATCAGGCATGGTGTCGCTTCCGGGTTCAGTCCCTAAATAGGCGCGCCAACCGACCCGATTTTGCTGATTGTCCCACACCCAATGCTTCATATCGTCTAGTTTGCGGGAAGCGGCTGTGCGGTCATCGAGCATCGGGCAGAAGAGCCACTGTGCGGCAGGCTGTACCTCGCGGGTATCGTGAATGCGTTGAACGAGACTGGCAGCGAGCCCACCACCGGCGCTCTGCCCGCCTATTGCAATCCGATTTTCGTCAATATTTAACTGAGATGAAGAGTCTTGTAGCCATGTCCAAGCGGCGTAACAGTCATCGAGGGCGGCTGGAAACGGAAACTCAGGAGCAAGCCGGTACTCGGTGGATACCACAATCATCCCTAGTGCCCGAGCGGTTTCTGCACAAAACCCATCGTCTTGTGCAGCATTTCCAATCACGAGGCCACCCCCATGAATCCAAAGTAATGCAGCGCGGCTCGTTTGCGTGTTTGGTGTATAGACACGCAAGTGAACGCCCTCTTTTGTGACGTGCTTTTCAAGCCGTATACCTTCGTGAGGACGGTCGCGCAAAAACAGCTTTGTAGCCGCTCTTATCAGCCAGCGCGCTAAGGTGCTCGATACGGGCACGCGAGGTGCTTTCTTGAGAGTGTCCCTTAGTTCTGTGGCAACTTGCGAGAGCGTTATTTGGGGTAGTTTGTCGGTCATCATCGAACCTGTTGTTTGCAAAATTCAGACGTTACGCCATTGAACAAATTAAGCGTATTTTTGACAGCTTGGCTGCTTGAGCTTATTGGGTGCCAAGCTGTCGATGATACATCAACTCGTGCCAATGTCATAACGTCTGCCATCAAGCAACGTTACCCACCTTTTGCTTGATACATCGCGCCTTTGAGCCGCAATGAGTTGGTGACGACGAACACCGACGAGAAGGCCATGGCGGCGGCGGCGAACATCGGGGTGAGCAGGCCGAGCACGGCAACGGGGATGAGGATGACGTTGTAGATGAACGCCCAGAACAGGTTTTGGTAGATGGTGTTCATGGTGGTGCGGCTGAGGCGGACGGCTTGGCTGACGCTCCGCAGGTCACCGCGCATGAGGGTGACACCGGCGGCCTCGATGGCGACCTCCGTACCCGTCCCAATCGCGAAACCGACCTCGGCATTGGCGAGGGCTGGCGCGTCGTTGATGCCGTCGCCGACCATGCCGACCGCTTGACCTGCTGCGCGCAGGCTGGCCACGGCTTGGGCTTTGTCGGCGGGCAGCAGGTCGGCCATGACCTGCGAGACGCCGACTTGTCGGGCGACTTGCTCGGCGGCGGCGCGGTTGTCGCCGGTGAGCATGACCGTCTCGATGCCCATGCGGGTGAGTTGTTGGATGGCCTCGACCGAGGTCGGTTTGACGGTATCGGCGATGCCCAAGACCCCGATGAGCACGCCATCACGAGCGACCAAGACGAGGGTCTGGGCGTTGCGTTGGGCGGCCTCGAGCGCGGCTTGGGCGGGGGTGATGTCGATGGCGTTGTCGCGCATCAGGCGCGGGCTGCCGACCAGCACTGCGTGACCGTCGATGGTGGCGGAAAGGCCACGCCCCGACTGGGGTTTGAAGTCTTTGGGGGCGGCGGGGGTGATGCCGTTGGCCTCGGCGTAGCTGACCACGGCTTGGGCGATGGGGTGTTCACTCCCGCGCTCGGCGCTGGCGGCATGATAGAGCAGGTCGCGCAGGGAGCTGTCATTGACCGGCGTGGCTCCGACGACGGCAGGCTTGCCCTCGGTGATGGTGCCGGTTTTGTCGAGGGCGATGCGCTTGAGGGTGCGGGTTTGCTCTAGGGCGTCGCTGTCTTTGAAGAGAATGCCCATCTCTGCGCCGCGCCCGGTGCCGACCATGATGGCGGTGGGTGTGGCGAGGCCGAGGGCGCACGGGCAGGCAATCACCAACACGGCGACGGCGTTCATCAGCGCGGTGGTGAAGGGTGCTTGGGCGATGACCAGCCATCCGATGAAGGTCAGGGTCGCCAAGACCAGCACGATGGGGACGAAAATGCTGCTGATGCGGTCGGCGACGCGCTGGATGGGGGCTTTGGAGCCTTGGGCTTGCTGCACCATGCGGACGATTTGGGCGAGGGTGGTCTGGCTGCCGACTTGGGCGGCGGCCACCACCAAGCGGCCATCGGTGTTGAGGGTGGCACCGGTGACGCGCTGGTTGGGGGTCTTGCGGACGGGGAGCGGCTCGCCGGTCAGCATGGATTCGTCGATGTTGGACTCGCCCTCGACCACGATGCCATCGACCGGCACGCGCTCGCCGGGCTTGACCACCACGACATCGCCGACGCGCAAGCTGTCGGCGGGGACGACTGTCTCTTGGCCGTCGCGCAGCAGGGTGGCGGTTTTGGGCGTGAGCTTGAGCAGGTTGCGGATGGCGGTGCCGGTGCGGCCTTTGGCGCGGGCTTCGAGGTATTTGCCGAGGGTAATCAGGGTGAGGATGGCGGCGGCGGCCTCGAAATATTCGGCGGTGCCGACGGCGTCGCTGAAGCCGAACGCCATGCCAGCCAAGACCAAGACACTCCACACATAGGCGGCGGTGGCACCGATGGCGATGAGGGTATCCATGTTGGTGGTGCGGTTGCGGGCGGCCTTGTACGCCCCGACCAGATATTGGCGTCCCAAGACGAGGTAAACGGGCGTGGCGAGAAGCCCAAAGATGAACGGCCACGCCTCTTCCATCAGCCACGGGAAGGCGTCCATCAGAAATGGGATGTCGTGCATGAAGTGGCGCGTCATGCTGAGGATGACCAGCGGGATGGTGAAGACGGCACCGAACAGGGTCATGCGGCGTTGTTGGTCGTGCTCGGCCTCGCGGGCGCGTTGTTCGGCGTCGGCGGCATCGGCGGCGGGTGCCGACGAGTCGAGTTGTAAGATGCCATATCCTGCGCGCTCGACCGCACGGACGAAATCATCGGCGCGGGCGGTGCCCGGGGTGAAGGCGACCTCGGCGCGGTCGGTGGCGAGGTTGACGCTGACGGCGTTGACGCCCGGGACTTTCTTCAGGCTACGCTCGACCGTGCCCGCGCAGGCGGCGCAGGTCATGCCGGTAATCGGGAGGCTGATGTGGATGGATTCGGTCAACTGCTGTGCCATGGGGCGGCTCCTGCGTGAGGCGTGAAAACGGTACGGTATGGCTTTAGGATAGCGGTTGAGGGCGGGTTTGGGGATGCGCTAATCGGCGTATTCGGCGCGGCGCGCTTGGACGAAGCGCTCCCACATCTGCTCGAAGTCGGCGCTGTTGACTGCGTTGGGGTCGGGCGGGGCGGCGAGGACTTGGGGCTGGATGTGTTGGAACTCCTCGAAGGTCTTTTGGAGGAAATAGGTCATGTCGGCGGCATCGACGGCGGCGGAAAGGCGCAGGGAAGCCCACGCCAGCGCATACAGGCTGACGATGACGAACACGATGGCGGGTTGTGGCCACGGGTTACTGCCGATGAGATACACCATGAGGGTGGGGAGCCACAGGGCATTGAGGACGGCGAACGGGCGGAGGTGGGCGTGGACGGTCAGGGTGGTTTGGGCGTGGTCGGCGTCGGTGGTGAGGTGGACGTGCAGGGTGCAGGCGGCGCTGGCGCGCTGGCGACCGTTCCAGCCGGTGAGGGCGGACGAGGCCAGCACGAACCCGTCGGGGCGTTTGAAGACATCGTAGCGCCTGCCATTGGCGAACGCCTCGCGCAGGTGCAGGCGTTTGACGCTGGGGAGTGTCGATTGTTCGACGGTTTGCATGGATAGGTCGGGGGCGAGGCGAACCCAGATGGCGACGGGGTCTTGAATCGTCCAGAGGTGGCGAATCCGATTGAGGCGCTGCATAACAACCACTTTCATCTGCTTCTCAAGGGTATTATAGCCAGCGATGGGCGTGGTGGTTTGCAAAGATTTCGATTTCGCGTTAGCGTCCAAAGAGAGACCGAAGCGTGAGGAGCTGATGATGGATTACCCGATGGTGCGGCTGGGCGGGCAAGGGCAACCGCTGGTGTTGGCGTTGGCCAATGGGATGACGCCCGAGACGTATGTGCCGATGTTGCGCCCGCTCATGGGGTCGTATGCGGTGACGTGCTTGTTGCCGCGGGGGATGTGGCCGGATGAGCCGGTGCCGGAGCGCTTGGGGCAATGGGACGAGGTGGCCGACGACTTGTTGGCGGGGTTGGCGGCGCACGGCCTGAGCGAGGTGGTGATGGTCGGGCACTCGTTCGGGGCGGTGGCGTCGATGATTGCGGCCATCCGTGAGCCTGCGCGGTTTCGGGCGTTGGTGATGCTCGACCCGACC
Source organism: Anaerolineae bacterium (assembly GCA_025454715.1). Classification (GTDB taxonomy): domain Bacteria; phylum Chloroflexota; class Anaerolineae; order Aggregatilineales; family Phototrophicaceae; genus Flexicrinis. The sequence continues at coordinate 636 of JALONY010000156.1, read as the reverse complement.
TTTTTGCCGCCGCATGTGTTGGACGCATTGCGCCAGATGCGCGAGGCGGGCACGATTGGTGAGGGGTTTCACTTGGCGGCGCGGGCGGCCAAGCGCCAGCAAACGTTCGAGTCGGTTGAGGCGGCGTATGCCTACTTTAAGGGGCGCGGGGCGTTTCGGGATTGGACGGACGAGGCGACCCGTGCCTATGTGACGCACGGGTTGACGCCGGACGGGGCGGGCGGGTTGCGCTTGGCGTGGCCTGCCGCGTGGGAGACGTACTATTTCAAGACGGGGTATGGGGCGACGTGGGAGACGGTGCCGAAGCTGCATGGCGTGTTGCCGACCCTCATTTTGCGCGGTGGGACGAGTGACACCTATCTGCCTGACCCTGCGGCGCAGGTGCGCGAGCTGTTGCCGGACGCCACACACCTCGAAATCGAGGGGCACGGGCATTTGTTCCCACAATCTGCGCCGGAGCAGGCGGGCGCGCTGGTGCGCGATTGGCTGGCGCGGCTTTAGCGGCGGGGCGGGCGGATGATGGAAAAGTAGACGGCGGCCATCAGCAGGAGCGCCGAGGCGAGCGCCCATAAGAACGCCCAGACCGAGGCGGGCACCCACGGGGCGAAGCTGGCCGAGAACGCGGCGGCGTCGTTG
>JALONY010000155.1 GCA_025454715.1 Anaerolineae bacterium | reverse complement strand
CATCAGCCAGACCAGCCCGAGCGCCCCGAAGATGACCGCCTCTTTGACCGCAAAAGCGGCCACCAGCCCGATGACCCCCAGCGGCCACCACTTGCCGCCGCGCCAGAGCGCCCAGCCGCCCAAGACGCTGAACAAGGCCGCCCACGGCTCACGGAAGAAGGTATGGGCATACGGCCAAAAGCCGGTCAGCAGGCCGAGAGTCAGCGCGGTCATGACCGCCGCGAAGCGTGAGCGCGTCAGGTCGTATGCCCAGCCGGACAACGCGGCGCACACCAACGCCGTGACCAGCGCGTTGACGCTCATCAGGGTTTGCGCCACGCCCAAGCCGTCGGTGGTCTCGGCCAGCGCCACCCACGGCACGCTCAGCCACACGTAGAGCGGCTCGACCGTACTCTGCCGCAACGGGAGCGGGTCATCGGAGGGGAGGCGGGTGGGGAAGAACTCCCACGCCGTCAGGTCACGCACGGGCTGACCGAAATGCAACAGGCTATCCGCCGCGTCGATATATTCGGTCTCGTCGCTAACGATGGGTTGGCTGGTCATCGTCAGCAGGTAGACGGCCAGCAAAAACAGCGTCAGCGACGCGCCCAGTGCCCTCATGACCGGTTGAGGAGCTTTCTCAGCCAGCGGAAGGTGGCGAGGTTAAGCGCGGCTTTGAGCAAGCGTTGCCCAAACCCGACCGTTTCGCCGGTGTTGACCGCATCGGTCATGATGTCGCGCCCCATGTTGACCTTGCCGCGCTTGATTTGCAGCGCGCCCATGGTCTTGAGCGTGTCGCGGTGCATTTGCGTCTCGCCCAGCGCTTGGAAGGCGTCGGCGGCTTGCACGTACAGGTCATAGGCGGCTTGCTTGTCGCCCAAGGCCGAGACCACCCCCGCCAACGTGCCGCGCACCATCGCCAAGCGCTTGGCGTCGCCCGCTTGCTCGAAGAAGCCCAGCGCCTCGCGCAGGAGCCCATCGGCCACGTCATAGCGGCCTTGGTCACGGGCGACCGTGCCGAGGTTGGCGCGCATCTCGGCCACGAGGTCGGGCTTGCCCTCGGCCTCATAGGCCGCCAGCGCCTTTTGGAAGGCGGCTTGGGCGTCGGCCAAAGCGCCACGGTTGTATTTCTTCAGGCCGTCATCGCGGTACATATCGCCATTAGACATCGGTCAATCCTCCTGTGGATGCGCGGAACACTCAGAAACGTTCAATGGTAGCGGCGGCCTTGCGGGCGGACAGCCACGCGGCAAACACCGTCTCTTGCGCGGCGGCGCGCCCGTCGTCGGTCACGGGGCGCTCCTCGAAGCCGAGAGTCTCGACGAGGTGCCAGCCCAGCACGGTCTGGATGGGGCCGGCCATCTGCCCGGGTTCCAGCGCAAAGGCCAAGTCGGCCAGCTCGGGGGTGGTCAAATCCTCGCGGACGAAAAAGCCGAGGTCACCGCCGCTGGCGCGGGTGCTGACATCCCGCGACAGCGCCAGCGCCACCTGATCGAACGGCTCACCGTTCTGCAAGCGCACTTTGGCCGCCTCGGCCTCTTCAAAGGTGGGGAGCAAGATGTGGCGGGCGCGCACCGCCCGCACCGTCTCGACCTCACCCGCGTCGGCCAACACCGCGTCACGCACGCGGGCGGCCAACAAGCTGCTGCGGACGGCCTCGCGCAGGTCGGCCTCGGCGTAGCCATTGGCCGACAACCACGCCACCCACCCGCCGGGCGTCGCTTGCTCGGCTTGGGCGCGCATGGCGGCCAGCTCGTCGTCCAATTGGGCGTCCGTCACGCTGACGCCCAGCTCGGCGGCGGCTTGCTCGAACAAGACTTGTTCAATCAGGCTGTTGAGGATGGCCTCGTCGAAGGCGGGGTCGGAGGCGGAGCCCGGGGGCAACAAACGGGCACGCTGCTGCTCGAAGGCAGCGCGTGAAATCTCGACCCCGTTCACCCGCGCCACCACGGGCGGGAGGGGTGTCGAGGGCGCAGCAGAGGGGGAGATGGGGGTGGCGGGTGCGGCGGGCGCGCACGCCGACAACCCCACCAGCAGTGCGACGACCCATCCAGTTAGGGCAAAACGGCGGGACAAGGCGAAAACGCTCCAATCAAGTGAGAAGATTGGCCTGATTATCGCGTCAATGGGCGGCGTTGGCAAGCCACGCGGTGGTTGGCAGGCGGCGGCGGGCGTGTTATGCTGGTGAAGCGCACACCCCACCGCCCACGACCGCCCATGACCCCACCCCCCACCTCCCGTAGCTTGCTCCACCTCACCCGCCCGACCCTGTTGGTCGTCGAGAGCGACGCCACCTTGTGCCGCCTGATGGCCATCATGCTCGGCCAAGACGGCTATACCGTGGTGCCGGTCAACACCAGCGACGAAGCCTTGGCCGCGCTGGCGCATCACCGGCTGGTCGGGGTGGTCATCGGCACCCTGATGGCCGGCCTGAGCGGCATCGAGCTGTGCCGCGCCCTGCGCGCCCACCCCGAGACCCAGCGCCTGCCGATTCTGGTCATCCTCGCCACCCACGACCAAAACACCCTCAACCGCGCCCTCGTCGCCGGTGCGACCGATACGCTGGTCAAGCCGATCGTCGCGACCACCCTGACGGCCAAAGTCCGCCAAATTTTGCGCTAGGCGTGCGCGCCCGCCGCGAAATGCTTGGCGTACCAATCGAGCGTGGCGCGCAAGCCATCGCGGTATGCCGTGGCATGATGGCCGAAGCGCCGCGTGTATTTCGAGTCATCGACCACGAACGGGTCGGTGAATTGGTACAGCGTCTCGATCACCTCGCGGGCGGCGGGGATGAACAAACCACCCAGCATCAACATGAACCGCCCCATCACCGCAACCTTGGCCGGTTTGCCCGCAAGCTCGAACGCCTCGTGCAAGAATTGGCGTTGCGTGCCGGTCGGGGCGTTGGGCGCGTGCCAGACCTGCCCGAGCGCGTCGTCCGCCGTCCCGACGTTGGCCAAAGCGCGCCCAAAATCGTCGATGTAGGTGATGCTGTGCGGCAGGTCGGGGTTGCCGACGGCCTCGCCCGCCTTGCCCGCCAAAATGGCCGGAAACGTGCGCTCCCCGAACAACGACCCCATCACCCCGCGCCCATAAAAATCCGAGCCGCGCACGATGGCCACCCGCACGCTACCGGCTTTGTGAGCGGTCAGGGCGGCCTCGGCCATCTGGGCGCGGGTCACGCCCTTCTTGCCCACCGGGTTGATCGGGCTGTCCTCGCGCATCGGCTGGCCCTGCGTCCGCCCATACATGTACAGGTTATCGCCGAGGATGACCTTGGCACCCGCCCGCGCCGCGCCCTCCAAAATGGCGGCCTGAAGCGGCGGGAACTCTTGCGGCCAGCGCGTATAACTGGGCTGGGCGCATTGATACAGCGCTACCGCGCCCGCGGCGGCGTGCGCCACGGCGGCGGGGTCATACAGGTCGGCGGCGTGCGGTTGTGCGCCTGCCGGTGCCAGCACGGGGTCGAGCGTGCCGCGCCGGTTGACGATGCGGACGCGCTTGCCCATCTCGGTCAGGGCGCGGGCGGTCGCCAGCCCTAGCGGGCCAGCACCCAATACGACGTGTAACTCACGGGTTTCAGACATGATGAACCAGTCTCCTAGGGTATTAGGGATGTTTGAGCAGGGAAATGGTGCGGTGTGGGGTGGTGCGGTGGCCTGTGGGCGCGGGTCAGTCGGGCTGTAAGCCGCCTTCGCGCATCAGGGTGGCGCATTCGGCGCGGTAAAACGCCTCGAGGTCGGTCACCAGCCCGTCGAGGTGGCCGAACACCTCGAGCGTGACGTGGCCGTGGATGCGCGTCCAGCCGACCGCGCCCAGATACGCCACCTGCAACGAGACGCCGGTCTCGCGCAGGAGCTTGGGTGGCATGGGCAAATCGGCGGGGGCATGGAGCTTGCCCATCGCTTCGGCCTCGTTCAAGACCTCGTAGACGACGGTCATGGCGCGGGCGGCGGCGGGGCGGGTCTGGTCGGCAGGGGCGACGTAGCCCGGGATGGGCGAGCCGTAAATCAGGGCGAACTCGGCGGGGTGCGCCACCGCCCATGACCGATAGCCCCACATCGCGCCCATCATGCGCGCCTGATAGGCGTTGCGCGGCGGGGCGTCGGCACCGGCCTGCATCGCGGCGGCTTGGGCGTGGAAGGCGTCGATGATGAGCGCCGTCACCAGCGCGTCACGGCTGTCGTAATAGCGGTATAGCCCGCTGACGGCCACCCCCATCTGGCGCGCAATCGCGTTCAGCGACAAGCCCGCAGCACCGACCTCGGCCATTTGCTGGCGGGCGATGTGCTTGATGTCGTCGCGGGTGCGGTCGCGTTGGGCGGCGCGGCGGGTGGTCATAGTGAAGCGGCTCCTTGGGCGATGCTAAAATGTGTATAGCATTCACTATAGTGAATAGTATTCATCTTGTCAAGCACCCAAAAATAAACACGGGTCAGGACTCGCTCAGCAACGCGGCGTGGGCGCGTGCCAGCGCCGCCCACTCGTCGAGCGCCAAGGTCTCGGCGCGGCGGGTCAGGTCGATTTGCGCCTGTGCCGCCAGCGCGGCCAATTGCGCGGCATCGAGGCGCAAGCCCCCCGCCAGCGCGTTCTTGAGCTGCTTGCGCTTCTGGCTAAATCCCGCCCGCACCACCCGAAAAAAGGCCGCCTCGGACGGCACATCGACCGGCGGCTGGGCATAGGTATCGACCCGCAACACCGCGCTCTCGACCTCGGGGCGCGGCCAGAAGACCGCCGCGTTCAGCTTGCCCGCGAAGGTGGCCTTGCCATAAAACTGCACGCTGACGGCCAACAGGCTCATGTCGCCGGGCTTGGCGCACACGCGCTCGGCCACCTCCAATTGGATGGTCATGACGATGCGGCGCGGGCGGGTGCGCGCCTCCAGCAGGTGCCGCAGGATGGCGCTGGTGATGTAATAGGGCACGTTGGCGACCACCACATACGCCTCGCCGGCCAACGCCACGGGGTCGAACGCCAAAAAGTCGCCCCAGACGAACTCGACGTGCGGCTGGTCGGCGCTGGTCGGCGAACTCGGCCTCGAGGATGGGCTGGAGGCGCGTGTCGATTTCGACCGCGACCACCCGCCGCGCCGCCTCTGCCAGCACCCGTGTGAGCTGTCCGGTGCCGGGCCCGATTTCCAGCACGGTATCGGTCGGCTGCACCTCGGCGGTGGCCAAGATTTTGTCCAACGCGTTGGGGTCGTGCAAGAAGTTTTGCCCAAGGCTTTTCTTGGGGACGAGGGCATGGCGGTCGAGCAAGGTTTTGGGGTTCATCGCGGGTGCATTTCGCTGCGGACGGGCAAGATGGGCGGCATTATAACAGAAACGCCGCCCCGACCCGTGG
>JALONY010000154.1 GCA_025454715.1 Anaerolineae bacterium | reverse complement strand
CTAAGGTTTGTCTCTGTTATTTGGTCTCCAGACAGCACTCGTTTTGCATTTTCAGATATCAAAGAAATGTATACGTTTGATCTGACAACACGCCAAACAGCATTTGTGACGTCGAATCGAGAAATCATCCCTTATGCATGGCTGTCAAACGATACCTTGTTTTATGGAACAGTATTCGATGGGTTTTACACAGTCCAAGCAGATGGGACGAATGAGCAGCTTGTTTCAGTCAACATGCCCATCTTAAATCCCGGTGATGTCAGCTTTAATTCGAGTTTTTCAATTCTCACCGCCACCCCGACACCAACCCCAACTCGTACCCCCACGCCAACCCGTACTCCCGCGCCAACCCGTACTCACACACTGACCCCGCCTCCCTCCCCGACGCCCGACCCGAACCCATGTGACACCTCGGCCAACGTCCCCGGGCTGGGATGGATACTGTTCACGCAGTCCAACCCGGGTGGCTCGCATACCTCAGGGGCACATCACCCGTTGGCGCTGAATTGCAGGTCTGCCGTCAGCGTGCCCACGTCTTGCACCCGCACCGGCACCCCGTCCAGCGCCTCGGGGATGCGGTCTTGCGGGTCGAGTTCGTCGGGCGTGTGGTAGACCGTGACCAGCACCACCAAACAATAGCGGGCGAGGTCGTCCATCATGTCCCACAGCCCGACCGACACCCCAATCACGTCCCGCTTCTGCATCAGCCAATCGGTATAGTGGCTTTGCACCTGTACCACGTACTCATACGAGCTGTTGTCCGGCATCCCCCTATCCTTCCTTTGCTAGGTGGCGGGCATCCCCCGCCCTAAAACGTGACGTTGAGCGCGGCCAGCACCGCGTCGATGGGCGTGAAGATGGTGGCCTGCGGCGACCCCGCGAACAACAAGCCGACCGCTCTGCTCTCGACCGCATCGACGACCAGCGAGCCGGAGTCGCCGCCTTGGCTCATCGGCTGCGCGATGACCTGACCGGTGAAGCGCGCCGAGCGCGGCCCCTTGGCCGTGCTGTAGGCCACCGTCACGGTCGCGTTCATCAGCGTAATCATGCTTTGGGTAAAATCGGTGGTGCGCCCCGTCTTGCGAACGCCCATCCCGATTTGTGGCGCTTTGGTGCCGGTAATCCGCCCGATGTGGCGGATGTCCCCGCTGAACTGGGTCGGGTCGAGCGGCTTGGCCACCGCTGCATCGACCACGTTGTCGGGCACCGCCGTCTGCACGGTCGGCACATAAGGCGACGGTGCCGCCCCTGCCGAGGCTGCCGAGGCCGTGCTGACCAAACGCCGCTCCGAGCCGCTCATCTTGGCCAGCGCGTTAATCAGCGCGGCCAGCCCGCTCAAGACGCTGGCGCACCCGGGCGGCTCTTGCGTCGGGTTGGTCGGGTTGGGGGTGCCACCGCCGCCCGTCGGGGGCGGCAACGGCTGCCCCGCATCCTCGACATAGCGCAACGGCACGTACCGCTCCAGCCGTGCGATGATGTCGGTCGGGAACGCCCCACCGTCCATCGGCCCGGGCTGCAACACCGCATCACCGACTTGGGCGTCGTTGCTGTTGGCGAAGACGTGATTGTTGGAGAGCAACAATTTCTCGCCGGTGCTGCGGTCTTTGACCACCGCCCCGAACGTGCCCGCGCTGACCGCCTGATGCCCAGCGCTCACCCCCGCCGGAATCAACGGGCGAAACCGGTTGCGCGGGGTCAGGGCATTCAGCGCCTGCACATAGCCGATTTCGTATACGTCGGTCGGCAAATCGTCGATGCGGCGCGGGATGCGCTCGGCCTCGGTGAGCTGTGCCACCGGCAGCTTGGCCTGCACCAACGCGACGATGGCCATCTGATCCGTCCACTTGCCATCGGTCTCCTTCAGCCCAACCGCCACGCCCACCACGTTCGGCTTATTCAGCAGTTGCGACTCAATTGCCGACTGCACTTGTAACAGGTGCTGCATAATGCTCATCGTCTCGCTCCCTCTCCGGCACGCCTGTGCCAGTGCGCGCACTCCGCTCTTATTGTAACGCGCTTTTGGGGTATACTGTGCCCCATGAACACACGACTCTCCCCCCTCGCATGGTTGATGCTGTTGGCCGTCGCCCTGACCGGTTGCGCCGGTGACGCGGTGGTCTATGCCCCCACCCCGCTCCCGCCTGACCTGTCCGCGCAACCGTGGGCGCACCCGTCCGGCGCGTTCAGTGTGGCCGTGCCGCGCCATTGGGCGGCCTTCGCCCAGAACGAGGCCAATTTCAGCAGTGCCTCGTTCACCCCGCCCAACCAGCCCGCGCCCGTCCTGACCATCGCGGTCATCCGCCTCGCCAGCGCCCCAGACCCCGCCACCCTGCAAGCCTTAGCCGCCGAGCTGCAAACCACCCACCGCGCCGACCGCAACCGCTACACCCAGACCAGCGCCGAGACCACCCCCGACGGGGTGTGGCGCTTCGGCGGGGCGCGCCTGAACCCCGATGGCTCACAAACCGCGCTCAACACCTTCATCGGCGCGACCGGCGACCTGCTCATGCTGGTCGATGCCCACCTGCCCGCCGACCCCAACCTGTTGGCCGAGGTGCAGCGCGCCGTCAACACCGTCACGCTCGACCCCGCCAGCCCGTTGCCGGTGGCCGAGTTGTCTACGTTCGGGTTCGTGCGCGCCAGCGCCCTCGAGGCGCAAAATACTGCCGCATGGACGAACGGCACCGGCGTCTTGTTCGTCACCGGCGAGGTGGCCAACGCCAGCGGCCAACCGCTCGAAAACGTGCCGGTGCGCGTCGCCTTGACCGACGCCGCGGGCAATGTCTTAATCGAGGCGGGCGATGTGACGATGGGCTACGCCCTGCCCGCAGGGGGGTTCGCCCCGTTCAGCTTGCGCTTTGGGCAAGGCCAACCCGCCGACGCGGTCGGCTACCGCGTGGCGGTCGGCGATGGCGCGCTGTTCCCACCTGCCCGCACGGTGGTCGGCGCCCCGACGTTGGAATGGACGGACGACTCGACCTTCGCGCCTGACGGTAGCCTCGCCATCACCGGCACGGTCAGCAATACCGGCAACCAGACCGCCCGCGACCTGCTGGGCGTCGTGACGGTGTTCGACGCCACCGGCAGCGTCATCGGGGCGTGGCGTAGCCCGCTCGATGTGCCGACGCTGGCGGCGGGCGAGTCGGCGGCCTATGCCGTGCGCGTGCCGGAGCTGGGCGGCGGGGCGCGCAATTACATCCTCGACATCCAAGCCTACGGCGAGTGAGGGCGACATGGGCTTGCCCTCGCGCTGGACGCACCCGCCCCACGGCGTCTGCCTGACGCTACACGCCGCGCTCGCCCACCTGCGCGCTCACGGCATCCCCGCCGAGGCCGAGGCGGGCAACATCCGCGCCACCCCCGCCCACGGCCAAAGGGTCACGCTCGCGCCGGTCGAGACCCCGCTGGGCAAGGGCTTCCCGCTCACGGCGCTGGATGCCCTACACCCGCCAACGGCTCCTTGAGATACCGTTCGGGTTCTCGCTCGAACGCGCCCTTGCACACCGGACAGCAAAACGCATAGGTCTGCCCGTCGTATTGGGCGGTGGCATAGGCGCGCCCGGGCGCGATGTCCATGCCGCACACCGGGTCACGGGTCAGGCCGGTCTCGGGCGCACGGGCGGCCACGCGCACGGTGATGCACGCCCCCTCGCCCACGCCGCTGACCACCTGCACCTCCCCGCCCACCTGCATCAGCCGCTCACGCACCCCCATCAGCCCATAATGCCCGCGCAACGCATACTGGCGCACATCCGGCAACACCTCGAAGCCGCGCCCGTCGTCACGGACGGTCACGGCCACCGCGTCGGGGGTGTAGCGCAAGCCGACCCAGACCTGCGCCGCCCCGCTGTGGCGCGCCGCGTTGGTCAGCAATTCTTGCCCCGCCCGAAACAACGCCAATTCGACCGGCTCGGGCAGGCGGCGCACCGCCCCCTCGACCGTGACCTGCACCGGCACGGCGGCGCGTTGCGCCAGCATCGCCAGCGCGGCGGGCAACCCCAGCTCCTCCAACGACGGCGGGCGCAAATCGGCAATCAGCCCGCGCAAATCGTCGGCGGCGGCCACCGCTTGCTGGCGCGCCAACGTCAACATCTCGGCGGCGCGGTCGGGCGCTTCGGTCAGCCACGCCTGCGCCAATTGCGCCGTCTGCCCGACCGCAATCAGCGCTTGCACGGTCGAGTCGTGCAGCTCACGCGCCAAGCGCTTGCGCTCGCGCTCTTGCCCGTCGCTCAGTTGCTCGGCATAGGCCGCGCTCTGCGCCAACGCCCCACGGATGTGCGTCACCATGCCGCGCATCGACCGCTGGAGGGCGCGCACCTCGCCCACCCCGCCGCACGCCTCGTCCAACGCCTCGAACTCGCCGCGCTCCATCCGCTCGAATTGGCTGGCCAAGCGGCGAATCGGGCGCAGCACCCGCGCATAAAACCACGCATTGCTGGCCAAAAACAGCGCCACCGATAAGACGATGGCCGTGACGTGAACGCCGTGCATGTCGGTCATGAGGGGGTATCCCGCCGATCTAGGGCAATCCAGCCCCGTTGCAAGGCCAGCGTCACGGCCTCGGTGCGCGTGTTGACGCCCAATTTTTCGTAGATGTTGCGCAGGTGCGCCTGCACCGTCCGGTCGCTGATGAACAGCGCCTGCCCGATTTCTTTGTTGGTTTGGCCGCGGCTGGCCAAGCGCAAGACCTCGGCCTCGCGCTCCGATAGGGGCGCGTCGTCGGTGTGGGCGCGTGCCGCCCGCAACGTCGCCGCGTCGAACGCCTTGCCCCCGCCTGCCACCTCGTACACGGCGCGCAACAACTCGCCGAGGTCTGCCGTCTTGAGGATGAAGCCGTCCGCGCCCGCCTCCAACAACGCCTGCACGTAGGCCGGTTCGTTATAGGCGGTCAACATCAACACGCGCACCTCGTCGTATTCGGCACGGATGCGGCGGGCAGCCTCGATGCCGGTCAGGGTCGGCATGTGGATGTCGAGGATGGCGACATCGGGGCGCACCCGCCCGACCAGCTCGACCGCCGCCGCGCCGTCCACCGCCTCACCGACCACCGCCACCCCCTTGCTTTCGAGGTACAGGCGGGTGGCCTGCCGCACGATGGTATG
>JALONY010000153.1 GCA_025454715.1 Anaerolineae bacterium | reverse complement strand
GCGTTGCTGTCCGGCGTGATGGTGGGGGCGTAACACCATGACTCGGCAAACGTTCGTGCGGTGGGTGGTGGCGTTTCTCGGGTTTCCGGTGGGTGGCTTGGCGGCCACCAGCCTGATTGGGGTGTTGGAAAACCCGCTCGATGGCCTGCTGGGTGGCCTGATTGCGGGTGCGGGCATCGGTCTGGCGCACGGCTTGGCGCTGCGCGCCAGCCTGTGGCGCTGGGCGCTGGCCAGCGCTCTCGGCTTGGGGGTTGGGGTGTGGGCGGGCGTGGTGCTGTTTAGCGCGTCGCACGACTTGGCGACCATCTTGATGCGTGCGCCTTTGGCCGGCCTCGGGCTGGGGGCGGCGCAGGCCGTATTAGTGCGCGGCACGCTGCGGCTGGCATGGGCGTGGCCACTGTTGACGGCGGGGATGTTCGTGGCCGCGTGGTGGGTGAGCGCGTTGGTCATCACCACCAACCTCCAAGCCGGTTTCGTGGTGTTCGGTGCGTCTGGGGCGTTGCTGTATCAGGGGGTAACGGGCTTGGCGCTGTGGGGTGGGCGCGCCTGATGCGCTCGTCGTCGGGAGCCGCGCCGTGCTGGCACAGGCTCCCGACGAAAGCCGCGTTAGCGGCGGTGCTTCTCGGTGGTGACGGCGTTGGGGGTGGCGCCTTGCCGCTCGTAACTGGTGATGTTGAACAGCGTGGTCTCGGCGATGTTTTGCAGCGCGTCGCGGGTGAAGAACGCCTGATGGCTGGTCATCAGCACGTTGGGGAAGGTCAGCAGGCGCGCCAAGATGTCGTCTTGTAGCACGTGCCCCGACAAGTCCTCGAAGAACACATCGACCTCTTCCTCGTACACGTCCATGCCCAAATAGCCGACCTGCTCGCGCTTGAGCCCCTCGACCACGGCAGGGGTGTCGAGCAGAGCGCCGCGGCTGGTGTTGATGATCATCACCCCGCGCTTCATCTGATCGATGGCGTTTTCGTCAATCATGTGGCGGGTGCTGGGCGTCAGCGGGCAGTGCAGGCTGATGATGTCGCTTTCGCGGTAGAGGGTGGGCAAATCGACATAAGTGCCGCCCAGCGCGATGACCGACTCGGCGGGGTAGGGGTCGTTGGCCAGCACGCGGCACCCAAAGCCGGTCATGATTTTGGCGAACACCTGCCCGATTTGGCCGGTGCCGATGATGCCCACCGTGCGCTGGTGCAGGTCGTAGCCCAGCAAGCCATCCAACGAAAAGTTCATCTCGCGGACGCGGTTGTGGGCGCGGTAAATCTTGCGGTTGAGCGACAAAATCATCGCCGCGGTGTGCTCGGCCACCGCATAGGGCGAGTAAGCGGGCACGCGCACGACCTTCATGCCCAGCTTCTCGGCAGTCGGCAGGTCTACGTTGTTGAAGCCCGCGCACCGCAAGGCCACCAGCTTGATGCCTTGCGTGTGCAGCATCGAGAGCACCTCGGCGTTGAGCTGGTCGTTGACGAAGGCGCATACCGCGTCGTGGCGGGCGGCCAGTGCGGCGGTCTCACGCGACAGGCGCGGCTCGAAATAGGTGAAGAAATGCCCGTGTTGGATGTTGGCGGACTCGAGGAAGGCGCGGTCATAGGGTTTGGTGCTGAAAACGGCGATTCGCATGGGGCGGGTCATCCTCCGTGGGTGTGTGCTTAAGACGGGATGAGTATAGCCGATTTCGTCAGCCATTTGACGGGCGCTTGGTCACCGCTGGCGGGTGGCAAACGTCACTCGCGCAGCGCCAGCAACACCCCCGCCGCAATCAAGACCGACCCGATCAACATGCCGCCGGTGAACGGTTGCCCCAAGACCAGCGCGCTCAGCACCGCCCCGACCAACGGCTGGGCGAAGAAGAACAGCGATGCCACCGACGCATCGACCAACGCGAAGGCGCGGTTCCACAGCCACATCGCCACTGCGGTGCTGACGACGCCCAAGTACAGCACGCCCAGCACAATCGGCAAGGTGATTTCACCAGTCGGGCGGGTGTTGGTCTCGACCAACATGGCCGGTATGGTCAGCAGGGAACCGCCATAGAAGGCGAACAACGTCACGACCAATGTATCGGTGTCTTTGCTGACGGCGCGCACCAAGACCGAGTACAAGCCCCACGTCAGGGCGGCGGCCACCAGCGCGAGGTCGCCCCAGAACGTTTGTGAGCCGAAATTGGCTTGTGAGATGTCGATGATGAACAACACCCCGACGGTGGCCAGCACGATGGCGATGATGCGGCGCGGCGTCAGGCGCTCGCGTAGGATGAGCACCGCAAACAGCACGATGAAGGCGGGTGACGCCGACGTGATGAGGGAGCCGTTCATGGCGGTGCTCAGGTCGGTGCCGACGAACTGCGCGCCGATGCTGACCCCGAAGCCCAGCACCCCGACCCCCAGCAAGCGCAACAGCTTGGGGCGGGTCATGTCGATGGGCTTGTTGCGGGTCAGGAGCAAGAACGCCAGCACGAACCCGCCGAACAAGAGGCGGAACGTCAGCAGGGTGAAGGGGGGGATGACCGGCAGGACGATGTCGGACACCACATACATCCCGCCCCAGATGGCGGCAGCCGTCAGGCCGTACAAAGCGCCTCGTGTCATGTTTGGTGACTCCTTAGTTGCAGAAGCTGAGTGGCGCGTTACAATCTGTGTTCACGGTGTGTTTTTAGGTTCGGCACCGTGATTTTAGACTCACCCGCACGATTAACTATAAGGAGTCGGGATTGACTATGGCAAGGCGTGCATTGGTTCTTTGTATTGTTGCGATGTTGCTGGCGACCCTCGGTGTCAGCGCCCAAGACGGCCAGACCGTCAAAGTGTATACCTCGTGGCCGCTGACCGGCGGCACCCAAGCCGTCGGCGTGTCGATGGTCAACGCGGTCAATCTCGCGCTCACCCACTATCTCGAAGACCACGAGGGCATGGGGCCGGGTGGTGTGACGGTCGAAATCGTGGCGCTGGACGACGCTTCCCCGACCTCGGGCGCGTGGGACGGCGTGATTGAGGCCGAGAACGCCCAACGTTGCGTCAACGATGCGGCGTGCGTGGCCTACCTCGGCACCTACAACAGCGGCGCCGCCAAGGTGTCGATGCCCATCACCAACGAGGCCGGTATCGTGCAAATCAGCCCGGCCAACAGCTACGCCGGCCTGACCCGCGCTTGCGAGACCTGCGAAGAGGGCGAGCCCGAGATTTACCGCCCGTCGGGTGAGGTCAACTACTTCCGCGTGGCGGCCACCGACGACGTGCAAGGCCCCGCGGCGGCGTCGTGGGCGGCTTGCCTCGGCGTGACCAAGGTCTTCATCATCGACGACACCCAAGCCTACGGCGCGGGCATCGCCAGCGAGTTCGAGCGCCACGCCACCGAAATCGGCCTCGAGGTCGTCGGTCGCACCAGCCTCGAGTCGGCGGATGCCGACCCGCGCTCGGCGCTGACCCAAGCCTTGGCCGGTGGTGCGGAGCTGGTCTACGGCGGCTTCGTGCTGGATAGCGGCGGCCCGCGTGTCATTCAGGCCATGTTCGATGAAGGCTTGTTCGACGAGGGCATCAAGTTCATGGGGCCGGACGGCATCTTGTCGCCCGCGCTGATTGAGCAAGTCGGCGGTGCGGACATCTTGGAAGGCAACACGTTCTTCACCTTCCCGAGCCTGCTGCCCAACCTGCTGACCGACGAGGCCGGTGTCCGCTTCTATGAGGACTACGTCGCCACCTTCGGCGAGGAGCCCGATCCGTACAGCGTGTACGCCTATGCGTCGATGGAAGTGACGTTGGCCGCCATCGAGGCCGCCGCCGCCGAGGGTGAAGTCACCCGCGAGGCCGTCCTGACCTACGTCCGCGACTCCGAGGGCTTCACCGGCATCTTGGGCGAGTTCGGCTTCGACGAGAACGGCGACAACACCAGCGCGGCGTTCTTCGGCTACGACTTCGCCGAGGGCAACTTCGCCAACCCGGTCTCGGTCACCCCGACCATGCACGAGACCTGCGAACCGGCCTCCTAGCGCTGGGATTGCCCCGCCTTGCCCCCCGTGCCCCGTGCCGGTGCCGAGGGGGCAGGGCAGAGGCGCAGAAAGTGGGGACGGCGCAGGCCGTCCCCCGTGTTTTTGTCGCGTTTATCGCTTGATTGTCAGGATGTTCCGTGTATGGATCCGAACCTCGAGATTTTTATCCGTGTGCTGTTGATTGGCCTGTCGATTGGGACGTACCTCGCGCTGATTGCGCTGGGCTACACCATGGTCTACGGCATCGTCGAGATGATCAACTTCGCTCACGGGGACTTATTTACCTTTGGCTTCTTTATCTCGCTGACGATCTGGGGTGTGCTTAGCCCACCCGAACCCCTGACCCCCGAATGGGTGTTGATCGGGTTACCGCTGGTGGTCATCGCCACCGCGCTGATTGCCGGAACGCTCAACCTGACCATCGAGCGGGTAGCGTACCGCCCATTGCGGCGGTCGTCGCGCCTCGCGCCGTTGATTACGGCGGTGGGCGTCTCGTTCGCGCTTCAGGCGTTGTTCGCCTACATCTGGGGTGCGACGCAGGTCAATTACCCGCGCTTCATCCCCACCACCAACTTGGTCAGCGACTTCAGCCGCGTCATCCGCATCACCCCGCGTGATATTTTGTTGGTGAGCGTGACCATCCCGCTGATGATTGGCCTGATTTACTTCGTCAGCCGCACCAAGCTGGGCAAGGCCATGCGCGCCGTGGCGCAAGACAAAGAGGCCGCCGCGATGGTCGGCATCAACGTCAACCGCATCATCGGCCTGACGTTCTTCATCGGCGGGGCGCTGGCGGGCGTGGCCGGCACGATTTACGGCCTGTATACCGGTACGGGGCGCTTCATCATGGGCTTCGAGTTCGGGTTGTTCGCTTTTACCTCGGCGGTGCTGGGCGGCGTCGGCAACATTGGCGGCGCGGTGCTGGGCGCGTACATCATCGGGATGGTGCAGGCCATGAGCGATCAATACATCGGCGGTGAGTGGAGCCGTGTGCTCATCTTCGGCTTGCTGATTTTGCTGCTGGTGTTCAGGCCGTCCGGCTTGCTGGGCTCGACCCAGAGCGTGGAGAAGGTGTAGCCCCATGAACGCACTCGTCACCGGCTGGGGCAACCTGCCCAAGCTCGTCAAACTGGCCATCTT
>JALONY010000152.1 GCA_025454715.1 Anaerolineae bacterium | reverse complement strand
GCCAGAGAGCGTTCAGGTCGAGCAGGATATGTCTATTCTACGGAGAGATTGTTGGAGAAAGTTGATAATATTCTTTCTTCTCACCACCTTCGCTTTGCTGATGGTAAGATAGCAGATCGTAGCCGAATTGCTGCATTTATGTATAAAATTAACTTTCTGACAGCACGGAAAAATATGCCTGACGGCATTGTCAGGAAATACTTTGAGGAGAATAGATACTTAAACTCAAGTTTTGTCGATTTTGGTTTTGACTGGGAGGTCCATCCAGCTTATCGGTGGGCGCTTCAACCGGCAACGATTGATGACATTTACTCATCATTAGGTCTTAGCATTGATGAGGAAGATTAGAATGATTTCAGGTTAGGTATTTCGCAAAAAGGGGAAGCGGGTAGCCACCGGCCATCCGCCCCACACCATAGAAACGAAAACGGCTTCATGCAGTGCAGCCCCTCAGCTGGCGTTGATTTTGAGGGCGCGTCGCGACGCGCCCCTACGGCGGGTGGGGTGCAGAACCAGAACGGCGGGCGCAGCAGGCCGCACCCCTACGATGATGTCGGGCGGTTTTTGTGCCGTAGGGACAACGCCTGCGTTGTCCGTTGGAGGGGCGGACGCGGCAGGCCGCGTCCCTACTATGATGTTGGGCGGTTTTTGTGTCGTAGGGACAACGCCTGCGTTGTCCGTGCCCGCGTTGTCCGGTTTGGTGCGTTGGGCGGGCGCGGCCACCCCGCGCCCCCCGCACGGTTGTGCGCTATAATGGGGGGATAGTAGCCCCCTCACCTTGCTGGATGATGCGCCGATGCCCAACCTTGACCACTTGCTGCGAGAGCACCGCGAGATTTTGCCCGTTTTGGCGCAACGCTGGGGCGTCAAGACCACCAAGCGCAGCACCGACGACGACATCATCAACGCGCTGTTGATCGCCATGCTCGACCCGCGCCGCCTCGAGGCAGTGTATGACGGCCTCGACCTGAAGGCGCGTGGCGTCATCCAGAGCTTGTCGCAGGCCAAGCCGCCCAACCGCAACCAGATGTCCGCCGCTATTTTCTCGGCCATGAACGGGGCGGTGCGCCGCCTCGGCCCGGGCGGCATCGAGCGCGAGAAACCGCACGAAAAACCGGCCACCACCGCCGAGGCGCTGTATTATTGGGGCTTGGTCGGGTTCACCAACCTCCCGGGGCCGGGCGGGGCGCTGGTCAACACCGCCTACATCCCCGACGACCTCGCCGCGTTGCTGCCCATCCACAAGACCAGCTACAGCCGCGATGTGCTGGAGGCCGAGATGGGCAAGCAAGACGAAATCGTCCTCGAGGGCGATGACGACGGCGAGGCCGACGTTGCCCCCGCGCCCGTGCCATCGGCGGAGCCGCCCGCGCCGCCCGCCCCCGACCCGCAGACCGACGCGGTGCGCTTGTCGCGCCTGAACGGCATCGCCAACGCCCGCCCCGCCGATACGTCGCTGGTCGATGACTTCACGACCCTGTTGGCGTTTTTGCAGGTCAGCGAGGCGCGTGCCGAGGCCGTGCCGTATAGCATCCGCCTCGACGACGCGGCGCGCAAGCAACTGATGCCGCATTTGATCGTGAAAGACGGCGGGCGGCTCGATTTCGCCTTGCTGTTGGGCGTGACGGCGGGCATGGTCGAGTTTTATGACGGGCGCGCCTTTTGCAAGCGTGCCGAGGCGCGCCGCTGGCTGGAGTCGCCACGGGCGGCGCAGCTTCAGCAATTGGCCGAGGCGTGGGTGCGCTCGACCGATTACATCGACCTCGCGCACGTCCCCAACCTCACGTTGGACGAGAACGGCTATACCGGCCTGCCCGACGAGGCGCGCCGCGAGATGTTGCGCCTGATTCACGAGAGCGTCCCGCTGGATGCGCCGTGGTCGGTCGATGCGTTCGTCGTGCACGTCTTTGGGGAGAACCCGGCCTTTCAGCGCGCCGAGTTCGACGGCTGGTACGTGCGCGGCGCGGACGGCGGCTATTTGCGCGGGGTGGAGAATTGGGACGCGGTGGACGGCGCGCTGGTGGAGTTTTACCTGACGGGGCCGTTGCACTGGCTGGGCTTGATGACGGTGGGCGATGGCGCGGTACAGCTCAACGCTTATGGGCGGGCGTTCATCAGCGGTGAAGAATACCCCAGCCGCGCCGAGCCGGACGAGCGCCCGACCCTCGACAACGACGGCACGTTGCGCGTCGGGCGCGGCTATTCGCGCTTCGAGCGCTTCCAATTGGCGCGCTTCACGTCGTGGGGCAAGCCGCCCGCCAGCCCGTCCGAGCCGTATGTCTATCGCGTCGATGGTGACGGGATTCAGCGCGGGGCGGGGCAGGGCATCCAGACCGACCAAATCGAGGCGTTTTTGAAGCGCGTGACCGGCGCAAAGGCGTTGCCGCAATACGTCGCCAGCGTATTGGGCAATTGGCGCGGCGGCGCGCAGACCAGCGTGGTGCTGGAGCGGCTGATTGTGCTACGCACCAACAGCGTCGAGGCGCTGGACGCCATCGTCAAGGAGCCGAACCTGCGGCGCTACTTGGGGGCGCGCTTGGGGCCGACCGACGCCATCGTGCGCGCCGACCAGTGGGAGGCGCTCCAGCGCGCACTGGGCGACGCGGGCGTGACGGTCGAGGCGCGCTTGGGTTAGCTGCCGCCGTGCAAGGTGGCCATCACGCGCTGGACTTTGAGCGCGAGGTGCAAAATCAGGCGGTTTTCGGGGTCGTTCAGGTCGAGGCCGGTCAGCTCGGCGATGCGCTCCAGCCGGTAAACCAGCGTGTTGCGGTGCACGTCGAGGTCGGCGGCGGCCTTGGCGAGGTTGCCGTTGGCCTCGAAAAAACCGGCCAGCGTGCGGATCAGGTCGCCTTGCTTGCGGTCGTCATGCTCGACCAACGGCAACAGCGCCTCTTCATAAAAGCGCCGCAAATGCGACAGGTTGCGGTCTTTGACGGCCAACAGCAGTTGGAATAGCTTCAGGTCGCCATAATAGGTGGCGCGGTCGTGGTCGCCCAGTTGTTGGGCGATGGTCAGGGCGTCCTTGGCCTCGCGGTAAGCCTCGCGCAGTGCGCCCAAACCTTGCACCGGCCTGCTCAAGCCCGCCGTGACCGCCCCACCCGGGGCGCGTACCTGAAGCTGCTGGCGCAAATACTCGATTTGCTGGCGGGCGCGGGGCAACGATTGCGGCATGTCCAGCGGGTAGAGCAACACGATCAAATCGACGTATTGCCCCAGCGCGAAGCTGGCTTGGCGGCGGGTCAGGTCGTCGCGGACGAACGAGACCAGCGACTCTTGCGGCAGGGGCGCGCCCGCGGTCGTCACGGCGCGGAAGGCGGTCACGACGTACAAGCTGTCGGGGTCGAAGCCGGATTGTTGGGCGCGGGCGGTCAGCATGTCGTCCTCGGCGGACGTGCCCGACAGCCACATCTGCACCCAGTCGCCGCGGGTCTGCTCGACGGCGGTGGCGATGGCGCGGGTCTTGGCCAATTGCACCGCGCACACCTCCGCGCCATAGGTCAGCACCAAGCGGTCGAACTCCTCGAGTGGGCCATTGGTGACCAGTGACAAATAGCCCGCCACGCGCTTCTCGACTTGGAGGGCGGTGGTGTAGCCCAGCGGGCTGATGGCGACGTTGTTTTGGGCTTTGGCCGCCTCTTTGGTCAGCCAGCGCTGGAAGGCCTCGACGGTGGACGGCTCGGGCAGCACCCCGCGCCCACCGGACGGCCTGCGCCCGATCGGGTAGGCGATGTCGGTCTGGACGCCCGCGTCGTCGTGCACCACCACCGGCTTGTTGGTGGCGCGGGCGAGGCTTTGCAGCAAACTGGCCAATTCGCGGTTTTCGGCGGCGGCGCGCATCAGCTCGCGCTGGACTTCCATCGCCCGTTGGCTGATTTGTGCCGCGCCGCTGGCAATCAGGCGGTTGACCTCGCGCTCGATGCGGGCGAGGTTGGAATCGAACGGCAACACGACCAGCGCGATATTGGCTTGGTTGGCGGCGGACAACGCCGAGGACGGGATGTCCTCTTTCAGGCGGATGGCGATGGCGGCGGCGCGGGCGTCAATCAGGCGCATCACGACCTCGGTCACGGTCAGGCGGCTCTCGAAGCTGCGGAGCAAGTCCATCTGCACCAGCACCAATTCACCGCCGTACAGCTCGGTCAGGGCGGAGGGCTGGGCGCGCAACGCCACCGCCCAACTGACCGACGCATCGGTCGAGCCTGCCACCACCCGCGCCTCGGGGGGCAGGGCGGCGCGCAAGAGCATCTGAAGCGGCACAGAGTTCGGTTCGGTCATGGCGTATCATCATCCCAGCGACGCGGCGCACCGACCCGCCACGTCGTGCGGTTGAAGGCGGTTTTGGTCGGATTATCTATCATTGTACGGGTTTTGCTAAAAAGTGCTTAGTTAGATGTCACAAAATCTGTCGGGCGTTCGGCACAAAACGAAACGGCGCAGGGGGTTCCTGCGCCGTTTGCGTTGGTGACTTTGACCAAAAAGTACCGGCTTAGGCGCGCCGGATGCCCAGCACCAAGCGCTCCCCACGCACCGAGGTATCTTGTTTCGGGTCGTCATGCGGGGCGAATTCGGCGCGGAACTGGTCTGCGGACGGCTCGGCGTGGGTGATGGACACCGCCAAAACCTCGTCGGCGATGCTGTCTTTGTACGTTTCGATCACCTCGGCCAATGCGCCGCTGGCGACATAAGACAGCACGATGCGGTCTTCAATCTCGAGGCCGGCCTTCTTGCGGCTGTCCTGCACGCGCCGGACGACCTCACGCGCCAAGCCCTCGGCGCGCAGGGCGTCGGTCAGGCGGGTATCGACGGCGGCCAGATAGCCGTTGTCCTCGGCCACGGCGTAACCGTCGGCGGCGGCCTGCTTCACCTCGCACTCGGCAGCCGTGACCTCGTAGGTCACGTCATCCAGCGTCAGGCTCACCGACTCGCCCTTGAGCAAGGCTTGCGCCCATGCGCGGACTTGGGCGGCGTCGCCCTCGCGCAGCGCTTTTTGGACTTTGGGGAAGTCCTTGCCCAATTTCTTGCCCAGCGCGGCGGGCAGCGGGTTCAGCTTGTAGCTGACCACATCACCGGCACCGGCCAAGACCTGCACCTGCTTGACGTTGAGCTCCGCCGCGATGAGGTCGCCCAATTGCGCCAC
>JALONY010000004.1 GCA_025454715.1 Anaerolineae bacterium | reverse complement strand
TTCATCCAGCCCCGCGACGGCCTTCTCTTTGATTGGGCTTCCGCCCATCCCCTTCGTCCAGATACGGGCGACCTCGCTCCCGGGCAACCGGTAGCGCGGCACGTAAGCACCATAGCCCACAATCCCGACCTGCCGTACAGGCTGCATCAACAAGCGCTCGTTACCCTCGTTCGGGGTGTTTCGTTCATCTCTTGACCTCACTCCGTTGTATGGCTGAGTTGTTGAACCAATTCTTTGGCGCGTTCCAGTCGGATTTGCCCCTCGCGGGTCATGATGTCCACGACCTGAGCGACCATCTCGACCGGCGCGCCCGCCGCCAAGGCCAATTGCTTGGCGTGCAACCGCATATGTCCTTTCTGGATGCCGTCACCGGCCAAAGCCTTCACCGCAGCGAAGTTTTGTGCCAGCCCGACGGCGACGATGACCTCTGCCAATTCTTGCGCGCTCTGTACGCCCAGCAACTGTAAGGCGAGTTGTGCCGTCGGGTGCACACGGGTTGCCCCACCCACAATCCCGACCGCCAACGGCAGCTCAATTTCCGCGTACAAATCGCCGCTTGCATCCTCCCGAAATCGGGACAAGCTGGTATACGAGCCACGACGTGCAGCAAAGGCGTGCGCGCCCGCTTCGATGGCGCGCCAATCATTTCCCGTAGCGATGACCACGGCATCGATTCCGTTCATCACGCCTTTGTTGTGCGTCGTGGCTCTGTAAGGGTCTTCCTCGGCAAAGGCCGATGCCTCGACGATACCTCGGATGATGCGCTTGGCCTCGCTTGGGTCATGATGCAACGCACCAGCCGGAACCGTCCCCCAAGCCTTTGCTTTACGCGCATCCGTCAGGTTGCTCAAGATTCGCAGGTGCACGCGCCCACCCGTCAGCTCGGCAATGTCTGGCGCGATGTGCTCGACGGCTGTATTGATTGCGTTCGCTCCCATCGCATCGCGTACATCCATCATGAGATGTACCACCAGCATTGACCCAACAGCCGACTCTCGGATAGCTCGGACAGTCAGATCACGGGCACCACCCCCCCGCCGCACGATGCTCCCACCGACCATATCGGCTTTCGCCATCAAGGTGGCCTTAGCATCGAGAACCGCCTGCATCGCGCTTTCGAGGTCTTCGACCTCCAAAACTTGAATTTGTCCGATCATCACAGGGGCATCGCTTTGGGTTTGGAACCCGCCCCCGTGCCGAAACAGCTTGGCTGCATTGCTGGCCGCCGCCACAACTGAGGGCTCTTCCACCACCATCGGTATCAGATAGTCTTTTCCGTTAATCCGAAAGTTGGTAGCCACCCCCATCGGCAACCCATACACCCCAACCACGTTCTCGATCATCGAGTCGGCTTGCGCGACCGATAACCCACCGTCGAGGACATCGGCCAAGTGTTGGCCATCGCCCTGAACCCAGTCCGCCAAGACCGAACGTCTCTCGCCGACTGGCCGTTTGTAAAATTGTGAGAGTTGAGAGGTTTTTGTGTCATTCATACCGATGAGTATAGGTATCGTCCCGTGTCAAAAGCTCTCTTTTGTGGTTTGTCTAATGACTATGCGAAATATAAAGCCCGCTCTCACGCCCGCTTCACCGCAGCGGGCAAACAAAAAGCCCGACACCTCATAGCGAGGGTGTCGGGCTTCAGGCGTCTGGGCACAAGCCTAGTCAGGCCAAATCCGCGTGTCGAGGTAGTAGTCCAGCCAAGTCACGAAAATCAAGCCGATGGGAACCACGGTCACGAGGAAGTAGATGATGCCGTACTCGGCGACCGAAATCGCCACGGCGTTCTTGTCGGGGCTCAAGGCAGGCAACATGAACGTAATCATCAGCCAGCCAATCAGCGTGCCCAAGACCATGCTGACCGTCCAAACAAAAACACGGCGCAAGAACAACGAATTCATCGCTTTTCGCTCCAGCCTCTAAACGATGTACCAATATCCCGATTCTAACCGATGATGCACCGTTCTCGCAAGCGTTCTCTCAAGATGAGTTAAACTTGTTAACTCATTCAACACACGCTAAACTTACGCCAATGAGCGCCCCACCCAAAGACGTGCGATTGCTATCCCACCTCATGTGACTGTTTTCTATTCGTGTGGGCGCTTCTCATGATGACCGCTGATATCCAGATGAGGGATATGTCGTGACCGACATCTTCGACAAAGTACACGGCTTCACACAAGCGAAAGAAGCCATTGAGCTGGGGATTTACCCTTACTTCCGCGCCCTAAGCGACTCCGAAGGCACCACCGCGACCTTTGAAGGGCGCGAGGTCGTGATGATTGGCTCCAACAATTACCTCGGCCTCACCACCGACCCCCGCGTCCGCGCCGCCGCCCAAGACGCTCTCGAGCGCTATGGCACCAGCGTCACCGGCTCTCGCTTCCTCAATGGCACCCTCGAGCTGCACCTCGAGCTAGACCGCCGCCTCGCCCGCTTCATGGGCAAAGAGGCCGCCCTCGTCTTCTCCACGGGCTACCAAACCAACGTCGGCACCATCTCGGCCATCGTCGGCAAGGGCGATTACGTCATCATCGACAAAGATGCTCACGCCTGCATCGTCGATGGCTGTATGCTCAGCCGTGGCGAGCTCAAGCGCTTCCGGCACAACGACATCAGCAGCCTCGAGCGCGTCCTTGCCGAGCTCCCCGCCGACGCCGGCAAACTCGTCATCGTCGATGGCGTCTACAGCATGGGTGGCGACATCGCCCCGATGCACGACATCGTCGCCATCTGCAAGCGTTACGGCGCCCGCATCATGGTCGATGACGCCCACGGCATCGGAGTCACTGGCCAAGGCCGCGGCACCGCCGCGCACTTCGGCTTGACCGACCAAGTCGATCTCATCATGGGCACCTTCAGCAAAAGTTTTGCCTCCATCGGGGGCTTCATCGCAGGGAGTAAGGATGTCATCCACTACATCCAACACCACGCCCGCGCCCTCATCTTCTCGGCAGCCCTGCCCGCACCCGCCGCCGCCGCCGCCCTCGCCGCCCTCGACATCATGGAAAACGAGCCGGAGCGCGTCGCCCGCCTGTGGGAAAATGCCGACTACATGCGCGAGAACCTACGCGCCATCGGCTATGACATCGGCCAGAGCAACACCCCCATCATCCCCGTCATCATCCGCGACCAGTATCGCACCATCCTCGCGTGGCGTGCCCTGATTGACGAAGGCGTCTACACCAACCCCGTCATCCCGCCCGGCGTCCCCCCCAACCTCAGCCTACTGCGCACCAGTTACATGGCCACCCACACCCGCGAGCACCTCGACCGTGCCCTAACGGCCTTCCGTGCCATCGGTGAGCGCCTCGACTTACTCGTCACCCCCACCCCCCAAGTCTAGCCCCATCATGCCGCGGGGGGAGCATTTTGGCTCCCCCCGCCCTTACTTACTCTACATCCCCGAACAGTCCCTCACGCTCACCGCCCCACCCAACCACCGGTTCGGCGTCATGTTCCTCCACCCAGCCAGCCTGCCCACGGTCACAGACCGACCGATACGTGCAAAACCCACAGCGCGACACATCATCCGTCTTGGGAAATGTCGTCTGTGCCCTCAACCGCTCAACCAATGCGGTCAGCTCTGCTTCATCCGCTTCAAATTCCGCCTGTGAATACACCAAGCGCACCGACGGCCTCTCATCCGCCGCGAACCAATACCGCATCTCGACATGTTCGGGCTTCACCTCGACCCCGCCCGTAAATGCGCTACCCGCCCTTGCCACCACATAGCGGTAAATCTGGGTCTGCAACCGCCCGCGCAACGACTTCGGCGAGGCCTTCTTGTTGGTCTTATAATCCACGATGACTAAGCGCTTGCCCGCCTCGACCGCCAACAAATCCAGCTTGGCCGCCAAACGCAACCCGCCGAACGGCACCGATAAGCTCACCTCCGCATACCGCGTCGTCGGCAAACCACGCATCGCATCACGCTTGAAGCGCGCCCACCACTCCGCCAAGATGGCGTCGTCTTTCGGGTCGAGCAAATCGGCACGCACCCCCGCCACCACCTGCTCAGCCATCCGGTGAAAGCGGCTCCCCCGCCGCGTCTGTACTTCCCAATCCGTCAGCGGCTCCACCTCGGGCGCAGGGCAACGCACTTCTTGCACATGCGCCAGCCAATACCGATAGGCACACGCCAGATAATCTTCGAGGTTGGTCTGCGTAAACCTCTTACTGCGCGGCGTCGTCATATGTCCCCCTCAGCCATGCGTCCAACATCAATAGCGGTTTGGCTGGGCGCGCCTGCCCTTGCCCTTGATTTGCGGTCATGAACAACTCGCGCCGCGCCCGCGTCATCCCCACGTACAACAACCGCAACCGCTCGGCGATATAGTACGTTCTGGCGCGCTGCGTCGCCGCCCCAGCCTCATAAGCCACTTGCTCAGGCATCATCACCGCCTCAAGCTGTGCCACGGCCTCCTGAACCACGTCCAGCTTGCCTTTGACGAAATCCCGCTCACCCAAATACGTGTCCTGCGGCTCCCCCGACGGAAAATCATACGAGTTGACCGAGGTCAAATACACCCGATCCCATTCCAACCCTTTAGACCGGTGCATCGTCGAAATCGTCACCGTAGCCTCGGGTGCCGCACCCTCGCCCTCATCCGCATCGCCAAAGCCATAAATCACCCCGCGGTTCTCTGCAATCTGCTTCAGTTCCCCAGCGAATTGCGCCAATTGCCATGTCGGTTCACGCTCCGCAGCCCGCCGCATCGTCAAACCCAAGGCGTGCGTGATGGCGAGGTCTACCGGTTGCGAGAACAGCTCCTGCCCGATAATCAGCACAATCTGGTCAATCGGCAATACCGCCGCCCGCAACCAGCGCTGCATCATCTCGCGAAACACCCAAAAACCCTGCGCCAGAGCCATATCTTCCCCGCTCAGCCGCTCCAACACCTCGGCAATCGGCGCCTCATCGCCAAACAACACATCCTCGACCCCCACCACATTCCGCTTCAACAGCCGAAACACCAGCTCACTCGCGCCCGGCACATCGAGTTCGTCCGTCCCCGTCCGCATCGTCAACCACGCGGCATAGGCTCGCTCCAACCGCCCCATATCCACCGGATGCGCCAACACATCGACCACCGCATACAACGCATGTGCCGCCTTGCGCGTGCTGCTCGGCGTCCGCAACAGCTCCGAAAACGGCACGCCCACCGCCTCCAACGCTTTAGCCATCTCTGCCCCCGATTTGTTGCGCGGCACCAGCACCGCCATCGTCATCTGATGACCGGCATCGATGCTCTTGCGGATGTGCTCCGCCACCCGCTTGCGCTCCTCGTCCGAGGTCTGAAGCCCCACCGCAATCGTCAATGCCCGCCCCTGATCAGGGGGGTTGGGTTGCGGGTCGTCCGGCAGGGTCGGCAAAATCTCGGGCGGCGCCAATGGAACCACCGCACGCACCGCGTCATTGGGGTGTTCACGCGCCCAACGGGACAACGTATTGGCCGCCGCGATAATCCCCCCCGCCGAGCGCCCAGACCGTGGCAACGCCCGCACCACCACGCCAGCCTCCCCCATAAACCGCCGCAGGTGCTCTGGGCTGGCCGTCGTAAACGTCTCGTAAATCGCTTGGTTCGGGTCGCCCACGCGCACCCAGTTGCCGTGTCGCTCCGTCAATACGCGCAACAAGGCCTCTTGTGCCAATGTGCTGTCTTGCGCCTCGTCTTCCAGCACATATGCCCAGCGGTCTTGCAACAATGCCAATAGAGCCGCATCACGCCCCAAAACCACCAATGCCCCAGCGATTAAGTCCGCAAAATCGACCGCGCCACGATAATCCAACAACCCCTGATACCGCTCATAAATATCGAGGCACGCCCGCGCCAATATCAGCGGTTCTTGCGTCGCCTTCAAGCCCGCCGATACCCCACCCACACTCCATCGCTCATCCTTAGCTTTCTTGATGAACGCATTGGCCGACCGCATCAGCAAGTCCAACCAGTCATGACTACGCGAACGCGCCGTGTCGGGGTTCTCATCCAGCTCGTAATACCACCCGGGCGACGCCTTCACCCAGCCCTGAACGACATCGGTCAGCAATCGCTCGCTCTCGGCCTCGTCGATAATCTCGAACCGCTCGCTCAAGCCCAACAACTCTGGCCGCATCCGCACGATGTCATGCGCCAGCGCGTGCAGCGTCCTCACCCGATAACCGAACCCCGTCGGCAAATCGAACGTCTCGCGCAAAAACCCCTCGATTTGTTGCGAGAAGTTGTCCGCCGCCGAGTTGCTCATCGTCACCACCAGCACCTCTTGCTCTTCCCGCAAGTCGGCCTCGGCCACCAGACGCGCCGCCAAATACGACAACGTGCGCGTCTTTCCGCTCCCGGGCACCGCCGCAATCGCCATGCGCCCCCCGCGATACGCCAAAATCTCGCGCTGTTCCGCCCTCGGTTCAAACCCCATCGGTCTTCCGCCCTTCACGCTTCGCCACCCGCCGCACAATTCGCCCAAAGGCGTTCAGCAACACCCCTTGTTGGGGCATCCCCTGTTCCCCATACTCGCTCGACGCCAACACCACCGTCCCTCGGCATCGCCGCAACAACCCGGCAATCAGCCGATACGCCCCTTGTGCCGCGCTCAATCCCTCATCGATGCCCGTCCACACCCGCCCATCTTCCCACTGCGCGCTCAACACATATGGGTGTGCCAACGGTTGCGCCAGCCGTTCCGTCCAGCCGCCACTCCCCGCATCCAACCACACCTGATGTGTCACGAACTGATTGGCCATCAAGAAGGTATAGGCCGGTGCAATCAAGACGCCCGCCCCTTCCAAGACATCCGGTTCGCTTAGGCTACGCTGCCCCAACAACCCGCTGCTCAGCCCCTCCAAATACAAGACCGCGCTGTCCACCTCCATCGGCAAAGCCGCCATCATCAAGCGATACGAAGCAGCCGAGTCCACCAATGCCGCGACCGCCTGCGCCATCTCGAAATCCCCATGCATCCGAAACCCGCGCCGCGACAACACCTCGGCATACACGCGGCTAAAAAAGTGGTCTAGTGCAATCGGCTCGCCCTGCTGGTAAGCCTCCACCCACCGGCGCAAGCGCTCGTACCGCTCGCCCAAAGCCAAGGTCACCCGTTCCTGCATCGCGGCAACCAATGTCTCGAACGGGCTAAACCGTTTCCGGCTGACGGACGCCAATAACGCCGCCCGCACCGGATCCAACCCCTCGATGACCGTCACCAACACATGCCCGATGTCTTCCACCGTCGGCACGATACCCCATGCCGGATGCGCCAAATACGCCAGCGTCACCAGACAACGCACCACCGGCTCTTGCCGCAACATCCGCGACGGGCGCAACGAGCGCGTCTCGATACCCATTCGCTCCAACCGATACCGCATCGCGAACAACAACCCATCAGAGACGTATGGCGACACCAACGCAATCTCGTTGACCGGCACGCCATCGTCCTTTACCCATGCCGCCACCCGCTCCGCCACCCGATCCAGCATATCGGGGAACAACCGCGCCGAGAGGCGCTCCACCCCCACGAATGGGTCAGCCTCCGGCAACTCCCCCCGCTCGAACCCAAAACTCACGGCGAAATGCCCGACCAATGCCCGCCGCGCCTCGACATCGCCATACGGCTCCAACACCAACGATTCATCACAAGCCTCGGCCAACACCCCCGCCGCCGACTGCTCATCCGCCCCCAAAAACCGACGATAATTCGCCTCGTCGTCCAACATCACGACCGCGCTCTCACACGTCCCCACCAGCTCGGCGAACACATGGTGCGCGGCGGGCGCGTCTTCTTCGCAGTTGTCATAAATCATGTGCCGCGCCATCGCCTCGAAATGCGCCCGCGCCGCAGGTAACGGCCACACATGCCGCAAAAACAGCTCCACCGTCAATGAATAATCCAATGCACCCGTCTCTAGGCAATACGCCCGAAACAAGTCCGCCGCCGTCTGCACATCCTCATACATTCGCAGTTGGCTGACCTCGCCCGACCACGCACGGCTCAACCGCTCGCCAATCGTGTGCACATCGAACCCAACCAACGCCGCCTTGTTCATGTTGTCCAGCACCTGCCCATAAATGCGCGCACGCGGCAGCTTCACCGTCTGAAAAATGCCCGCCTGCGCCATCTGTGGCGCAACCACCAACCCCATCAACCACTGCGCGCTCTCCGCGTCCAAAAAGGTCGGCTGAACGCCTGTCGGCAACCCAGCCGCCTCGGCCACCCACGGCCAATACAACCCCACCCCATACTGCGTCAGACGCCCGAACGTCATGAACTGAGGGTCACTCCCCATCACCCGCTCGGCACCGCCCACGAACCCGCGGTAAGGCCGCGACAACAAACGCTGTGGCGTGCAAATCATCACCGTATGCCCCGCCACCCCACGCCCAAGCAACCGCCTGACCCGTTCGACCGCCGCGGTCGTCTTGCCCGCCCCCGCCACGCCACGTACCCACAACCCGCCCCTGCCATGCTCAATCAGGCGCGTTTGCCCCTCAGACCAACCCATCTCATCCCCCTCAACCAACGCTTGCCCCATCATCCCCCAACATACGGGGAACATTTAAAGAATCTTAACTTGCATCGTAGCGAAATCGCGATACTATATTGGTTCTCACAAACACCTGTAAACCTGTCAGGGAGTCGGTTTTATGCTGTTCACCAACAGACTTTTCGATGAGGAGCTCGGCACGTGGCCGCCCGAGTGACTTCGCCAGAATCATCCAGAACCAGCGGCATCCTCCTAGCCTTGCCGGCTCTGTTGTGGCTGGGGTTGTTCTTTCTACTACCGCTCCTGATTGTGCTCGTGTTCAGCTTCCTCACGCGCAGTCAAGGTGGCCAAGTCGCCCTCCCATTCACGTTCGCACAGTACGAGCGCGTTTTCGACACCTTCTGGGTCGTCATGCAGCGCTCCATCAATGTCGCGTTCGTCACCACCATCATCTGCCTCATCGCTGGCTACCCCTTGGCGTACTTCATTGTCCGCCGCCGCTCCAGCTTTGGCAAGCAGTTTGCCCTCTTTCTCGTCATCCTCCCCTTCTGGACGAACTTCCTCGTTCGCACCTACGCATGGCGCGTCCTGCTAGGCCGTGAAGGGCTCATCAATTCCTCGCTCATGGGCGCAGGCATCATCACCGAGCCACTCGAGCTCCTCAATACGGAGTTCGCGGTCATGCTCGGCCTCGTCTACGGCTTCTTGCCGTTCATGGTGCTACCCATCTACGCATCGCTCAGTCGTTTCGATTTCCGGTTCATCGAGGCCGCGCAAGACCTCGGTGCCAACGACTGGACGGCGTTTTGGCGAGTCATGCTGCCCATCACCCTTCCGGGCGTGGTCGCAGGTTGCATGTTGGTGTTCATCCCAGCCATCGGCACGTTCGTCACGTCCGACCTGCTGGGCGGCACACAAGGGTTGATGATTGGTAATCTCATCCACGCACAATACAGCCGTAGCGGCAACTTGCCGCTGGGCGCTGCCTTGTCGGTCGTGATGATGCTGGTTGTGATGGCCGCGCTGTTCATCTATGCGCGCTTCGGGAGGGAAAAGTAGGACATGGGTAATCAAGTCATCAGCCGTACCACCATCGGTGGTACCGTCGAGCCGCAGCAAGCCATTCGCGGGGGGCTCGTCCTCCGCTCCGTGGGCAAGGTCGCCCTGACCGCTACGCCCCTGTTCGCCTACTTCTTCTTGTGGGCGCCCATCCTGCTGCTCGTCCTGTTTTCGTTCAACGACTCCCGTAGCGTCAGCTCATGGGGTGGCTTCACCCTGCGCTGGTACGAAAACATCTTCGCAGGCACCATGGGCGGTGAAGCCCGCTTCGCCACCAGCTTGATGCTCAATGCCCTCGGCAACACCCTGCTGGTCGCGCTCGTCTCCACCCTCATCGCCACCGTCATCGGCACCATGGTCGCCCTCAGCCTCGCCCGCGCCCCGCTCCCGGGCAAAAAGCTGATTGACTCCCTGCTTTACCTGCCGGTCGTCATCCCCGAGATTACCCAAGGCGTCTCCCTCGCCATCTTCTTTGGGCTGGTCTTCAGTTTCATCGAGTCCCAGACCGGCGTCCGCGCCACCCCGGGCTTCGGCTCCATCATCATCGGCCACGTCGTCTTCAACATCTCCTACGTCGCCATCGTGGTGGCCGCACGCCTCGCCAACATGAACCCGCGCCTCGAAGAAGCCGCCCGTGACCTCGGCGCCAACCGCTTCCAAACCTTCTTGCGCATCACCCTACCGCTCATCCTGCCGGGTGTCATTTCAGGGGCGTTGCTCGCCCTCACCCTCTCGATGGACGATCTGGTCGTGACGTTCTTCAACGCAGGTGTAGGCACCACCACCCTCCCCATGTTTGTCCACGGCCTCATCAAGACGAGCGTGACCCCCGAGGTCAACGCCCTCTCGACCCTGATGCTGCTGTTCTCGACACTGATCGTCGGTCTGTCCCTCATCCTCCAAAACCGCAATACCGACCGACCCATCGCACGCTAAACCCCTATCCGGCTCGTCCAACACAAGGAGAACACCATACCCATGCGTATCCTGTCCATCTTGCTCGTCCTGCTCTCGTTCAGCGCCCTCGTCAGCGCCCAAGATGAAGCCCCGCAAACCGTCGTCGAGACCGACTGGACGTGCCCCGAGGGTTTCGAAGGCCAAACCCTCAGCGTCTTCAACTGGGCGACCTACATCGGTGACCACACCGTCGCCGACTTCGAGTTGCTGTGCGGTGTCACCGTCCTCTATGACGTGTACGACAGCGACGAAATCATGCTCGCCCGTATGCGCCAAGGCAACCCGGGCTACGATGTCGCCTTCCCGACCGACTACGTCGTCGATATCATGCGCGTCGAAGGCCTGCTGGGTGAAATCGACAAGGCCAACATCCCCAATCTCGCCAACATCGGTGAGCAATACCTCGGCCAGAGCTTTGACCCCGAGAACCTGCACTCTGTCCCCTACGTTTGGGGTACCACCGGCATCGGCTACAACCTCGAGACCGTCGGGTACGAAATCACCTCGTGGGAGCAGGTTTTCGAGTGCGAGTGCCGCGTCGCTTGGCTCGATAGCCCCCGCATCATGTTCGGTGCCGCCCTCACCGTGCTGGGCTATGACCCCAACACCACCAACCCCGACGAAATCGCCGAAGCCCGCGATTTCCTGATCGCCAACAGCGGCAACGTCGTCTCCATCGCCGCCGATGACGGCGACGCCCTGCTGGCGCAAGGCGAAGTCGATATCGCCGTCGAATACGGTGGTGATGTCGGTCAACAAATCGACGAGTGCGAGTGCGACAACCTCAAGTACGTCGTGCCCGCGGTCGGCGGCGCCATCGACTACACCAGCATCATCTTGCTGGCCGATGGCCCCAACCCTGCCCTCGCCCAAGTCTGGATGGACTACATCCTCGAGCCCGAAATCCAAGCCTCGATCACCAACACCATCCGCTACCCCACCCCCAACGTCGTCGCCATCGAAGAAGGCCTCGTCGAGGAAGCCTTCATGCAAAGCTCCGGCGTCAACATCCCCGAAGAAGTCCTCGAAGCCACCTTCTTCATCGAGAATGTCGGCCCCGAGACCGAGCTGATCATCAACGATGCTTGGGACGAAGTCAAAATCATGAGCGGCCTCTAACCGCTCTCCGGCGCTATCGGTAACATCGACACAGAGCGGGGCGCAAGTCCCGCTCTGTTCTTGTCTAGTTTCAGCAGAGGAACCCCATGAAGGAAATCAAAGTCGAGCTCATCGACGTGGTCAAGGAATTTCCCCTCCAGCGCGGCGAAACCACCCCCGTCCGCGCCGTCAACAGCCTCGACCTCAACATCTACGACGGCGAATTTTTCGCCCTGCTCGGCCCCAGCGGTTGCGGCAAAACCACCACGCTCCGCCTCATCGCCGGGTTCGAACAACCCACCTCTGGCCAAATCCTGATTGACGGCAAGCCCATGCAAGGCATCCCGTCCTTCTACCGCCCCGTCAACACCGTCTTCCAAGACTATGCCCTTTTCCCCCACATGAGCGTGCTCCAAAACGTCATGTTCGGCCTACAAATGGACAAAGTGGCGCGCAAGGAAGCCGAAAAACGCGCCATCGAAGCCCTCGAGATGGTGCGCCTGCCCAACGCCCTCAACCGCAAACCCCGCGAGTTGTCCGGCGGCCAACAACAGCGCGTCGCCCTCGCCCGCGCCATCGTCAAACGTCCCAAAGTCCTCCTGCTGGACGAGCCGCTTGGCGCTCTCGACCTCAAGCTCCGCCGCGAGATGCAGTTCGAGCTCAAGACCATGCAACAAGACCTCGGCATCACCTTCATCTTCGTCACCCACGACCAAGAAGAAGCCCTCACCATGGCCAACCGCATCGGCGTCATGAACAACGGCGACCTGCTCCAAGTCGGGCGCCCCGAAGAAATCTACGAGACCCCGGCCACCCGTTTCGTCGCAGACTTCATCGGCGAGACCAACTTCCTGACCGGCAAAATCACCAGCTACGATGCCGAATATGGCCGAATCCGGCTCGACAACGACACCACCATCACCGCCACCCTCGGGGATGACAACATCACCATCGATCAAGTCGTCAGCGTCGCCATCCGTCCCGAAAAAATGACCATCGCCCCCTACACCGACGCACCCGCCCCCCACTCAGACCTCAACAGCATCACCGGCCAAGTTGTCCAAGTCGTCTACATCGGCACCGACACCCGCTACGCCGTCCGCATCGACAAAGATACCGTCGTCGATATTCGCGTCCAAAACCGCGCCAACGCCAACGGCGTCAGCTTCAAAGAGCGCGACTCCGTCAGCCTCCAATGGGACAAGCGCAGCGCCCGCATCCTCACGCAATAACCCCGCAACTAAAAACAGGGCTGCAATGGGTTCCCCCACCGCAGCCCTGTCGGTATGCCTCGCACCCCAGCCTCAGCCTGTCGGTTGCGCCTTTGCCCGCCCAATCGCCTTGAGCGTGTGGGCAGGTAAATGCTCCCCATACCGCGCCTGCCACGCCGCATCCAAATGGTCGAGGTTCGTCACCCGCTTCCGGCACATCGGGCTACCACACCGGCAATCCATCGCAAACGGCACATCGACCTCGGTCATGGCGTAGTCATACGTCAGTTCCTCGCCCGCCGCGATGTCGCGCCGCGCCACCATCGTATACGAGTCTGCCCACCACACGTTCGGATCACACGAGTGGTTCATGAACCGCTCCGGCTCCCCCTCGAACACCAACTCGGTCTCCGAAATCTGGTAGGCATAATGCGAGATGTCGTCCTGCTCTTCCTGCGACTTCTCCAAGAACGCCGCAATCGTCATGCGCGGCATCCCCTCGTCCAATCGGCTCACCACCTCGCCCGCACCAATCGGCGCCACGGCCACCAACCCATTCCCATGTATCGAACTCGCCAAAATCGCCCGCACGTTTGGATGCAGCATCCGCGTTCCTCTCCTCGACCACAACCCCTAAAAAAACCCGCACGTCTCAAGTGCAGGCTCCCCCCAATAAACCCAGTTTTTGTTAAGGTTTTGCTCTATAATTTAACCACTTCATGACCGCACATCCAACAGACCCAAGAAAGCAAGGTATACCATGGTTCCCCGCATCTTGGTGGTCGATGACGATCCGCTCACGGTCGAGCTCATCCGCACCTACCTCGAAAAAGAACACTGGCAAGTCCTCACCTCCGATAACGGTAGCGACGCCCTGACCCTCGTCCGCGAAAAACAGCCCGATTTGGTCATCCTCGACCTCATGCTGCCCAAAATCGACGGACTCGATGTCTGCCGCATCCTGCGTGCCGACAGCGATATCCCCATCGTCATGCTGACCGCCCGCACCACCGAAGAAGACATCCTCACCGGCCTCGAGCTTGGCGCAGACGATTACATCACCAAACCCTTCAGCCCCCGCCAGCTCGTCGCCCGTATCCGCACCGCCCTGCGCCGCATCAAAACGCGCCCCATCCACGCCGACCAAGACACCCTGACCTTCGGCGACCTCCTCATCTCATTGGCGCGTCATGAGGTCACGTTCCAAGGATACCTCATCACCCTCACCCCCCGCGAATTTAAGTTGCTCGTCATGATGGCGCGTGAACCCGGTCGGGTTTTCAGCCGCCAACAACTGCTCGAATACGCCTTCGGCCCCGACTCCGAAAGCCTCGAGCGCACGGTCGATTATCACATCATGAACCTACGGCGGAAACTCGATGACGTTCACGCAGCACACTATGTTCAAACGGTTTTTGGGGTCGGATACCGCTTCGCAGCGTCCACGCCTGCGAAATAGCCTCCGCCTCCAGCTCTTACTGGGCGCAGCCCTCATCATCAGCCTCACCACCGTGGTCTCGGGCATGTTGGTCACCTATGCCGTCACCCTGCGCTTCGACAGCATCGTCGTCCAAACCCAGCCCAATACCGGCTACCCCTCACACTGCACCCCCGACCGCGTTTGCCTCATCGTCAGCGACGAAGAAATCATCGAGACCATCAAAAACGAGTTCGTCGCCTCCGCCACCACCACCATCCTCGTCGTCTTGGTCAACGCCGCCGTCATCACCCTCTTCACCATCGGCGTCCTCGTCATCCCCCGCCTCCGCACCATCGAGGAGCTCACCCGTGCCGCCAGCCTCTTGTCCAGTGGCAACCGCCACCAACGGGTCAGCGTCCGCTCCCCCGACGAAATCGGCGAGCTAGCGCGCTCCTTCAACGCCATGGCCGACTCGCTCGAGCGCGTCGAACACCTCCGCCACGCCATGGTCGGCGACATCGCCCACGAGCTCCGCACACCCCTCTCCAACATCCAAGGCTACATGGAGGGCTTGCGCGATGGCGTCATCACCCCCAAGCCCGAGTTGTTCGAGTCGCTCCACCAAGAGGCCAACCTGCTCACCCGCCTCGTCAACGACCTCCAAACCCTCGCCTTGGCCGACGCGGGGCAGCTCAACCTACACCGCGTCTCCACCTCGCTGGCCGCCCTCGTCAAGCATGTCCTCATCACCATCCGCGACCGCCCCAGCCCACAACCCACCCTCATCGTCAAATCGCTCGACCACTTGCCACGCCTTCACGTCGATCCCGACCGCATCAAACAAGTCATCGCCAATCTCATCAACAACGCCCTCGCCCACACCCCGCCCAATGGGCGCATCACCCTCGACGCCTACCGCGATGGCGATTGGGTATGGGTCAGCATTCACGATACCGGCAAAGGCATCTCCCCCCAACACCTGCCCTACGTGTTCGAGCGCTTCTATCGCGTCGATGCCTCACGCACCCGCGCTACCGGCGGCACTGGCATCGGCCTCGCCATTGTCCGTCAGCTCGTCCACGCCCACGGGGGCACCGTCGAGGTCGAAAGCGAATTGGGCGTCGGCTCCACATTTTGCTTCAGCCTCCCCATCCTCCAAACCCCCTGACCAACGCAAAAGCCCCCGCCGAAGCGAGGGCTTTTGGTCATTCAACCACCTCAATTAGCGCAGTTGGTTCAGCATCACGTCCGACGCACCGCGCTCGAACACGAACCCGGTGAACTGCTCCAACAACTGCCCGGGCGTAAACGGCGCGCCCTCGACGTTCGGCACCGCGCCCTCCAGCTTCACCAGATAAGACCCGCGTTGCAAGAACACCCGCCCGACCAACGCCGACTTATCGCACACCGTGCGCTCGCCCGAGTACACCGGCTGACCGTCATAAGCCAGCTCGGCCACACGGCTCAGGCCGCCCCCGACGCCATACGCCGCCAAATCGGTATCGGCCAGCGCCTCGGCCACGTCCGCCGCGCTCGGCAGCTTGTACAGCGTGTAGCTCGACTCGTAAAACGGCAAAATCGTCTCGTCACACGTCGCGTTGGTCATCACCGTCTCGGTGATGAACTCCACTTCATGCTCAGCCAAGAACGCGCTGACCGCCTCGCTCACCCCGCTGTTGGCCGCGGCCTCGTCCAAGGTCAGTTCGTTCGTCGCCAAGCCGATGATTTCCTCGCCAATCTCTTGACCCAGCAATTGGCTCAGGTTCAGGCGCATGTTGTCCGCAGAAACTGCCGCCAACACCTCTTCCTTGCTCAACCCTGCCGGTGCCTCATACGTCGTCTCGACCGTGCTCGGGTCGGTCACGATGATGACCGCCTGCAACGTCGTCGCCGGAGAGTCGGCGGCCTGCGGGTCGCGAATCTGGATGTTCAGCACGTTCTCTTGCCCTTCCAGCACCTCGCCAAAAATCGTGTGGCGATAATCGAGGTGAGTGGTCGGTGCCGTGGTGATGAAGAACTGCGAGCCGTTCGTCCCGCGCCCGTTCTGGCTCCCCGCGTTGGCCATCGCCAACCACCCGGGGCGCGCAAACGTCAAGAACGGCGTCACTTCGTCGTCGAACTCATACCCGGGGCCGCCCATGCCGGTGCCCGTCGGGTCGCCACCCTGCGCCATGAAGTCCTCGATGACGCGGTGGAAAATCGTCCCGTTGTAATAGTCGTTCTGCGCGAGGAACACGAAATTGTTCACCGTCACCGGCGAAAAGTCTTCCAACAAGTCGATGTACACCGCACCAGCATCGGTACAGAAGACAGCGCGATAATCCACGCCCTCTTCCAGCACCTCCGCAGGTTCGCTAAACTCGCGAGTCGCCGGCTCGGCGGGCGTCGCCGCATCGCACAGGGCTTGCGGGGTGACCGCGTCTTGCGCCCCCACCATCGTCACGCCCATCACCAAGACCATCATCACCAAAAACACGCGCAAACGTCGCATCGAAACCCTTCTCCTTTTGTCGTTCGTCGATTTCACCCCCATTGTAACCGCAACCGCAAACTCCCCGCGAGGGCTTTAAGCCCACGGGTTTGCCCGCGTATGGCAATGGTAGGTCATTCCTCATCGGCGAACTGCCGCTCATATAACCCCGCGTACATCCCCTTGGCGCGCAACAGCTCGGCGTGCGTCCCTTGCTCCACAATCTCACCCCGCCGCATCACCAAAATCCGGTCAGCCTCGCGGATGGTGCTCAAACGATGGGCAATCACGATGCTGGTGCGCGCCTGCAACACCCGCTTCAACCCCGCCTGAATCAGCAGTTCCGTCTCGGTGTCGATGTTGCTCGTCGCCTCGTCCAGCACCAAGATGCTGTCAGGGTTGTGCAACAAAGCTCGCGCCAACGCCAATAACTGCCGTTGCCCCTGCGACAAATTCGCCCCTGCAGGTAACAACTGAAACTCGTACCCACCCGGCAACCGCTCGATGAACGTCGCCGCGCACGACAATTCCGCCGCCGCCTTCATCCGCGCCTCGCTGATGGACGGGTCGAATAACCTCAGGTTGTCGGCGACCGTGCCATAAAAACAGTATGGGTTTTGTGGCACCACCATCACGCACCGGCGCAAGTCTTCCACCGACATCTCGCGCACATCCACCCCGTTAATCTTGACCGCGCCCGCGTCCACATCGTAAAACCGGCTCAGCAAGCCCGCCAGCGAGGTCTTGCCCGCCCCCGTCGCCCCAACGATAGCCACCGTCTGGCGGGCGGGGATATGCACGTCGATGCCACGCAACACCGGCACGCCCGCATCATACCCAAACACCACCCCCTCGAACGTCACCGCTAACCCCGCTGACCGGTCAACACCTTTCGGCTCCGGCGCTTCTTCCAAGCTGCTGTTCACCCGCAACAGGCGCGCCATGCGCTCACCCGCCGCCAACGCCATCTGAATCTGCGAAAACTGCTCGGCCAGCAGCAAAATCGGCTCGAACGTCCGGCGCGAGTATTGCACCATCGCCACCATCACGCCCACGCTCGCCCACCCGCTCAACACCCCAATCCCGCCACCCACCAACGTGATGCACAACCCCAACGCCGAAAGCGCCATATTGATGGAGGCATAGCGCGTATACTCATCGCGCAACCCGATGTGCGTGTCGCGGTGGCCACGGTTGACCACGTCGAACCCGCCTCGGCTCAACGCCTGAAGCCCGAACAACTGCACGATCAACATCCCGCCGAAGTGCTCATTGGTGTAGGCCAGATAATCCCCCGTCACACGGTGCAATTGCCCCGACATCGCCCGAATTGTCCGACGAAAATACAGCGTCGCCCAAATCATCAGCGGCAGCACCGCCAGCCCAAACAGCGCCAAACGCCAATTGAGCGCGAACATCACCACCACCAACCCCACCAACGTGATCAGGTTCGACAACACCATCACGATGCTCGTCGAGAGCAGTTCCGTCAACGCCTCCACATCGGTCGTCAAACGCGCCACGATTTGCCCCACCGGCGTGGTGTTGAAATACCGCATATCCAGCCGCGTCACATGGTCGAACAACCGCTGACGAATCGC
>JALONY010000151.1 GCA_025454715.1 Anaerolineae bacterium | reverse complement strand
AGGTCGGTCAGCATCCGGCGGACTTCGCCGCGCAGGTCGGTGGTCGGCACATAGCCCAGCGCCAACAGGTGCTGGCGGTCGGGGTTGTAATAATGCTCGTTGGGCTCCGCACGGGGGTTCTCGATGTGTTGCACCGTGGGCGACAGGCCGAGGTCAGAGGCGGCCTCGTGCACCAGCGCGGCCAGCTCGGCGATGGTGTAGGTTTGCTCGAATTGGTTGAACACGCGATACTCGCCGCGAGTGGGCGGGTGCTCGCACGCCAACGCGAGGCACTGCACCGAGTCACGCAGGGGCAAGAACCCGCGCCGCATCCCGCCGCCGCCGTACACCGTGAGCGGGTGGCCGATGACCGCTTGGCAACAAAAACGGTTGATGGCCGTGCCGAAGCACTGGTCATAGTCGAGGCGGGTGGCCATGCGGGGGTCGGCGGGCATCGCGTCGATGTGGGTGCCGAACACCACCCCCTGCATCACGTCGGTGGCGCGCAAGCCCCACACGCGGCAAGCGAACATGACGTTGTTGGAGTCGTGGACTTTGCTGAGGTGATACAAGCTGTTGGCTTGGCGCGGAAACGGCAACACGTCCCGCCGCCCGCGATACTCGACCTCGAAGAAGCCCTCGGGGATGTCGAGGTTGGGGGTACCATATTCGCCCATCGTGCCCAGCTTGACGAGGTGCGCCTCGGGCACCGCCTCTTTCATCGCCCACAGCACGTTGAGGCTGCCGATGACGTTGTTGTGCTGGGTAAAAGCGGCGTGGGCGGGGTCAATCATCGAGTACGGGGCGGACGGCATCTCGGCGAGGTGCACCACCGCATCGGGCTGGAACTCGGCCAACGCGAGGCGGGTAAACCCGTAATCGAGCAAATTTCCCTGATACACCGTCAGCGGCACGCCGAAATGCGCCTCGAACGCGGCCACACGGTCGGGCAAATCCGCGATGGGCAAGGCCGAATCAGAGCCGACCTCGGCCACCCAATCGCGCCGCAAGAGCGCGTCGAGGCCGGCCACGGTGTGCCCACGCACGGTCAAGTGTTGCGCCAGCGCCCACCCCAAATACCCATCGATTCCGGCAATCAAAATCCGCACGGTGTTCCCCTTCAGCCCGCCGACATGCCGCGCCATTATAGCGTGGTGAGAGGCGCAACAAAATGCTTATGTCATGGCCTGTTTACCGAGGCCGCACACTGCGGTATGATTGATTCAGCCTAAAATAACCCTCAAATCTATCAGGAAAGACACACAACGCATGTCTGGCGACTTGACCAACACCACCAAAGTGCTCCATGGGCGCTACCGTCTGCAAGGCCTGATCGCACGCGGCGGCATGGGCGCGGTGTTTCGGGCGCTCGATTTGCACACCCAGCAACAGGTCGCCGTCAAGCACCTGCTGCCGGAAGCGTTGACCACCGACCCGACCCTGCGCGCCCGTGTGATTCGCGAGGGCGAGGCGTTGCGCCAGCTCGATCACCCCAACATCGTCAAGCTGCTCGATACGTTCGAGGAGGCCGGTATCTACCACCTCGTGCTGGAGTATATCGACGGGGGCAGCCTCGCCAAGATGATCGAGGGCTATGGCGCGTTGCCTTACAGCCGTGCGCTGGGCATCGCCATCGAAATCGTCGATGCGCTGGCGCGGGCGCACCACCTCAAAATCGTCCACCGCGACCTGAAGCCCAGCAACATCCTGATCATGTCGTCCGGCACCCCCAAGCTGACCGACTTCGGCACCGCCCTGCTCAAGAGCAAGGAGCGCCTGACGGTCGGCGACGCCATGCCCGGCGGCACGGTCGAGTGGGCAGCGCCGGAGGTGCTCAGCGGGGCGTCCGCCGACGAGCGCGCCGACATCTGGTCGTTGGGGCTGATCGTCTACAGCATGTTGGCTGGCCAGCACCCGTTTCAAGGCGCACAGCTCACCGACACGCTGTCCAACATCTTCGGGTCAGAGCCGCCCCCGCTCAGCACCGTGCGCCCCGACGTGCCCGAGGCGGTCGATGACATCGTCCGCAAGATGCTGAGCAAAGAGCCGGTGCGCCGCCCCGCCACCGCCCGCCTGATCGGGGCACAGCTCGAGACGATCGCGCTGGCGGCCTCGCGCCCGCCGACCGCCACCAAGCGCCCGACCAACTTCCCCAGCCTCAACGCCAACACCCAGCCCATCGGCACGCCCAAGCGCCCGACCCAGCCCGACGCCCCGTTGGCGCCCAAGCACAACCTGCCCGCCCAGCCCACCACCTTCATCGGGCGCGCCCAAGAAGCCCAAGCGCTGATTGACCTATTGGCGACGCCCTCGGTGCGCTTGATTACGGTGGTCGCCCCGGGGGGCATGGGCAAGACGCGCCTCGCGCTAGAGGTGGCCGAGCGCAGCATCCCCAATTACCCCGATGGCGTGTATTTCGTGCCGTTGGCCGCCCACGCCACCGCCGAGGCGGTTCAGGCCGCCATCGCCGAGGCCATCGGCTTCAGCTTTGCCCAAGAAACCCCCATCCGCCAGCAATTGCTGGAGTATCTGCAATCCAAGACCTTGCTGCTGGTGCTGGACAACTTCGAGCACCTGCTGGCCGCCGCTACCCTCATCTCCGACATCGTGCGCGCAGCGCCCCGCGTCAAGCTGATTGCCACCTCTCGCGAGAAGCTGGACGTGCAAGGCGAGCACCTGTACAGCTTGTCGCCGTTGGAGGTGCCCGCGGACGACACGAACAACCCGCGCCGCTATAGCGCGGTGCAATTGTTCGAGCAGGGCGCACGGCGCGCCCGCCCCAGCTACGAAATCGATGCCGAGGACATGCAGGCCATCGTCGTCATCTGCCGTTACGTCGAGGGCGTGCCGCTGGGGATTTTGTTGGCGGCGGGCTGGGTCGAGGCGCTCACCCCGTCCGAAATCGCGATCGAGATCCAGCGCGACCCCGACTTTTTGGAGACCAGCGGGCGCGACGTGCCCGAGCGCCAGCGCAGCTTGCGCGCCACCTTCGATTATTCGTGGCGCTTGCTCAACGACGACGACCGCGACGCATTGGCGCGGGTGTCGGTCTTCTATGGCGGCTTCACCCGTGACGCGGCGCAAGTGGTGGCGGGCACCAGCTTGCGCGCCTTGCTGTCGCTGACCAGCAAATCGCTGGTGCGGCGCGATGCCGAAAACGGGCTGTTCAGCCTGCACGACATCGTCCGGCAATACGCCGCCGAAAAACTGCGCGAGCTGGGCTTGGCCGAGGCGGTGCAACTGGCGCACAGCGATTATTACCTCAACCAGCTCTCGTCACGGCGCACGGCCTTCGAGGGGCGCGGCCAGCTCGAGGCCTTCCACGCCCAAGTCGCCGAGTCGGAAAACCTGATGGCCGCGGCACGCTACGCCGTGACCAACAAGCGCACCTTGGCGCTTGGGCGCACCATCCACGCCTATGGCCTCTATGCCGAGTACCGCGCCAACCGGCTGGAGGCGCAAGCCTTCGCCGACCCCGTCATGCAGGTCTTCCAGACCCAGCCCGCCAGCCCAGAGCGCAACGTGGTGGTGGCGCGGGCGCTGGCGTGGTATGCGCGCATCTCGGTGACGTTCGGCGACCAACGCGACGCGCAACTGTGCCTGAAGCAAGCCCGCCAGTTCGCCCCGTCGCCCGCCACGCCCAACGAGTTGGAAGCGTTGATTTTGATGGCCGAGGGCATGTTCGCGCTGGCTTATGGCGCGCCGTTGGCCGCCCGCGAATTGCTGTCGCGGGCAGCCCACCTGTACCGTGAGCTGGGCGACCGTCACGGCCTGAGCCAAACCCTGAGCGTGCTGGCGCGCTCGTATTGGGAGCGCCAAGCCCCCACCCTGCCAGACCTCGAACACGCCCGCGCCGCCCAAACCGAGGCGCTCGACATCCAACGCGCCCTCGGCGACCGCTTCGGCGAGGCGCAATCGACCCTCAACCTCGGCACGATGACGTTGTACGCGGGGCAACCCGAGGCCGCCCTCGACTTGCTGGCCGAGGCGCGCAAGCAATCGCACGCGCTGGGCAGCGCCGCAGGGGTGGCCGCCGCCCAAGTACAATGGGCCAAGGCCGCCTTGGTCTTGCGCCGCCACCACGCCGCCCGCACCGCCATCGAGGAAGCCATGAGCCTGATGGAGCGGCACAGCCACCCCTATCAACTGATTGGCCCGCGCCTCATCCAGACCGAAATCGAGCTGGATGCGTGCAATTACGCCGTCGCCCAAGCGATCGCCGCCCAAAACTTCGCCGAGGCACAAGCCGTCAACGCGCTCTACCTCGAGGCCGTGGCCGCTTACCTGCTGGCCGAGGCGCATTTGTTGCTGGGGCAATATGCCGAGGCGCTCTTGCGCTACCGCCTCGCCCGCCAGCACGCCGAGCGCATGACCATCGCCGACCTCGCACGCCACAGCACGCTGAGCGAGGGCTGGGCATTGCTGGTGATGGAGCGCATCGACGAGGCGCGCCAAACCTTCGCGCAGGTGCAGGCACAAGCCCCCGACCAAAGCGCCCAATCCGCCATCGCCAGCATCGGGCTGGGCTTGTGCGCGCAACACGCGGGCGACTCCAAGGCCGCCCTGACCGCCTTGTCCTCCGGCCTAGAGCTGCTCGACCAGCAAACCGACGCGCTCATCGAGTGGCAAACCCCAATCATCGAACGTTGGAAAATCATAGCGCTGATTGGGATATGCGATGCGCGCATCGCCAACGGCGACCGCCCCAGCGCGATGAACAGCCTGCGCTCCGCCTTGCGCCGCGTCCAGCTCAAGCCGCACATCGGCCTCAGCCTCGCCATCATCGCCGCCCATACCGATGTGATGCGCGAGGCCGCACCGCCCGAGCGCACCGCCGAGATGACCGCCTTCGTGCTGTCCG
This sequence comes from Anaerolineae bacterium, assembly GCA_025454715.1. Classification (GTDB taxonomy): domain Bacteria; phylum Chloroflexota; class Anaerolineae; order Aggregatilineales; family Phototrophicaceae; genus Flexicrinis. Next base: position 370 of record JALONY010000151.1, on the reverse strand, counting down.
ATAAGCGCGCCAGCGCCCACGACCACGCCCGTGCCCAGCACGCCCTCGACCATGTGCGCCTCCGCATGAGCGCATGGGCGCTGGAGCAAGCCGCCAACCGCGGGCGCGCCCTGACGCTGGAAGAGGCGGAACAGCGCATTTTATCGTCCGATACGACAGGAACCCTGCGCGGATAAGCCGTACCTCAAACTCCTCACAGAAAGGTTACCGCCATGGCGCTTTCCGAGACACACGAGACCATCCGACAAGCCATCATGCGTTACCGTGAGCTGCTGGACGTGCTGGGCGGGCGGCTGGACGCCAGCGAGCGCGCCTATGCCGCCCTGTTCGCACACCTGCCCGCCGACCTGCAAGCCCGCACCGGCGACAA
>JALONY010000150.1 GCA_025454715.1 Anaerolineae bacterium | reverse complement strand
TTTTTTGTCGCTGGGGAGGCTCTAGGCTTACTCTTCTTGCGCCTCGACCTCCGGGGTATCGGACTCGCCCTCGGGCAGTGCCGCCACCCCGTTCTCGCCGACGGTGCCGTTGGGCAGCACCGGCTCATCGTCATTGTTGAGCAAAGCCATACCCGCCACCTCATCGTTGGCTCCGATGCGGATGATGCGGACGCCTTGCGTGTTGCGCCCCGCCTCGCGGATTTCGTTGAGCGAGGTACGCAAGACCACGCCTTGCTTGGTCAGCACGACGATGCCGTCGTCCTCGGTGATGCAGCGCACCGCGACCACGGGGCCGGTCTTCTCGTTGCGCGAGATGGTGCGGATGCCGTTGCCGTAGCGCCCTTGCGTGCGGTATTCCTCGAGTGGGGTGCGCTTGCCATAGCCGTAGCGCGTCAGCACCAGCACGTGGGTGTGCTCTGGGCAAATCACGTCCATCCCCGCGACGTGGTCGCCGTCCTCCAGCCGGATGGCGTTGACGCCGCCCGCGGCGCGCCCCATCACGCGCACGCTGGCCTCGCGGAAGCGGATGCTTTGGCCGTTCTCGGTCGAGATGATGATTTCTTGCTGGCCGTCGGTATATTTCGCCCAGCCCAACACGTCGTCATCGCCCAAGACCATCGCAATCAAGCCGTTGGAGCGCACGGTCTTGAACTCTTCCAAATCGACGCGCTTGATTTTGCCGCCGCGGGTGCACAGCACGAAATAGGCCGATGACCCCTCGGGGCGCTCGAAGGTCTCGATGTTGACCACCGCCGTGATGCGCTCATCTTGGTCGAGCGGCAAGAAGCTGTGGATCAGCAAGCCCTTGGCCGAGCGGCTGGTCTCGGGGATGCGGTAGGCTTTTTGGCTATAGACCTTGCCCTTGGTGCTGAAGAACAAGATGGTATCGAGGCTGCTGGCCGAGAACACATCGACCAACACATCTTCTTCTTTGGTGGTCATGCCGGTCATGCCCTTGCCGCCGCGCTTTTGCAATTTGTACTCGCGGGCGGGCACGCGCTTGACGTAGCCGTTGTGCGTCAGGCTGATGACCACCTCTTCCTCGCGCACGAGGTCGGCCTCGTCGAAGTCGGCGTTGCCGAACACGATGCTGGTGCGGCGCTTATCGCCATATTTCTCGGCCACGTCGAGGATGTCCTCGCGGATGACGGCACGAATTTTGACCGGCGAGGCCAGCAGGTCTTCCAAGTAGGCCACCCGCGCCATCACGTCGTTGAATTCGTCGGTAATCTTTTGGCGCTCCAGCGCGGCGAGGCGGCGCAGTTGCATCTCCAAAATCGCGTCGGCTTGGGGCTGAGTCAGGTCGAAGCGCCCCATGAGCTGGGTGCGGGCGTCCTCGGTGTCCTCCGAGGCGCGAATGGTCTGGATGATGGCGTCGAGGCTGGAGAGCGCCTTCAGCAAGCCCTCGAGGATGTGGGCGCGGGCGCGCTTCTTGTCCAGCTCGTATTGTGAGCGGCGGACGATGACCTCGTAGCGGTGCTCGATGAAGATGCTGAGGGAGCGCTTGAGGCTGAGGGTGCGCGGCTCGCCGTTGGTCAGCGCCAGCATTTGGATGCTGAAGGTCGATTGGAGGCCGGTGTATTTGTACAGGCGGTTGAGCACGGTAATCGGCTGTGCGCCGCGCTTGAGCTCGATGACGAGGCGCTGCCCGTTGCGGTCGGACTCGTCGCGCAGGTCGCGCACGCCGTCCAAGCGCCCCTCGCGCACCAGCGACACGATTTTTTCGATGATGCCCAGCTTGCTGATTTGGTAGGGGAAGCTGGTGAACACCAACCGCAACATCCCCTCGCGGCCTTCCTCGACCATGCTGGTGGCGCGCATGACCACGCGCCCCTTGCCGGTGGCGTAGGCCTCTTTGAGCTCCTCGTTGGCAATCACCTCGGCACCGGTCGGGAAGTCGGGGCCTTTGACGAATTGCATCAGGTCATCGACCGTGATGTCGTCGAGGGTGTCGTAATGGTCGAGCAGGTAGACGACCGCCTCGGCCAGCTCACGCAGGTTGTGGGGCGGGATGTTGGTGGCCATACCGACGGCGATGCCGGAGGCACCGTTGGCCAGCAGGTTGGGGATGCGGGCGGGCAAGACCAGCGGCTCTTGCTGCGTGCCGTCGTAGTTGTCGCCGAAGTTGACCGTATCCATGGTGATGTCTTGCATCAGCTCTTCACCGACGTGCGACATGCGCGCCTCGGTATAGCGCATGGCGGCGGGGCTGTCGCCGTCCATGCTGCCGAAGTTGCCCTGACCATCGACCAGCATATAGCGCAAGCTGAAGTCTTGCGCCATGCGCGCCATCGCGTCGTAGGCCGCGCTATCGCCGTGCGGGTGATACTTGCCCAGCACCTCGCCGACGATACGCGCCGATTTCTTGTAGGCGGTGCCTGCGCGGATGCCCATATCGTACATCGCATACAAGATGCGGCGGTGCACCGGCTTGAGTCCGTCGCGGGCGTCGGGCAGGGCGCGGGCGACGATGACGCTCATGGCGTAATCGAGGAAGCTGCCGCGCATCTCCTCGTTGATGTTGATGGCGCGGACGTTGCCCGCAGTGGGCGAGGCGCTGCCGTCGGGGGTGTCGCTGGGCGCGGCGCCGCCCTCGGGCAGTGAAGCGTCGTCAAATTCCATGGGGTTCCCTCGTCGATAACAATGGGAGGAGCTAGGTGGGGGTGCGTGCGTCTGAAAGGCTGCATCAGGCGCGTAACGCCCGATGAAACTGGTATTATTTTAGCACAGATTGGCCAAAAATACGAGTTTTAGGCGCTCACCCCCCGCCATCGTAGGGGGATAGCCGCGCAAGCCTCCGACCACTGAATCGCGGCGCTAACCGTGCCCGAACACATCCTACTGGGATGCGACCCGTTGACCACCCGCCCTGCCCCGCCCGTTTTCATCAACTCTTCACACACCGTAGGATTGTGTGCTGTTTAGCCGAGTGTTACAATCTAGGTTGGGAAATATTGCACAAAATACCGCCGTCAGACGGTGCTGCTCGTCCCTCTTTTTTGAACGTCCCCCCCACACTCAGGAGAAGGCTCGTATGTCCAACCAAGGGTTGCGCAACATGGCCGTTGCAGACAGCAACACCGGCCTCGTCAACGGCGCAGAAGGCAAATTGATTTACGTCGGTTACAAAATCGAAGACCTCGCCGAAAACGCGCTGTACGAAGAAGTCGTTTACCTGTTGTGGAACGGGCGCTTGCCCAACCGCGCCGAGTTCGACGCCCTGCGTGCCGACATCGCCAACAACGCCGCGCTCCCCGCGCCGGTCTTGGCCTTCATGAACACCCTGCCCAAGGACGCCAACGGCATGGCCGTGCTCCGCACGGTCGTCTCGCTGTTGTCGATGTACGACCCCGAGGGCGAGACCCAAACCCTCGACGCCGTGAAGCGCAAGGCCGTCCGCCTCGTCGGGCAAATCACCACCGCCTGCGCGGCGTGGATCCGCTTGAGCGCCGGTCATGAGGTCATCGCCCCGCGCACCGACCTCACCCTCGCCGAGAACTTCGTCTATATGATCAGCGGCGCGACCGACAAGACCGCCGTCGATGCCATCAACGTCTACTTGGTGCTGCTGGCCGAGCACGGCATGAACGCCAGCACCTTCACCAGCCGCGTCGTGACCGCCACCAACGCCGACCTGCACAGCGCCATCGTCGCCGCCATCGGCGCGCTCAAGGGGCCGTCGCACGGTGGCGCCAACAGCGAGGCCATGCGCATGTTCCTCGAAATCGGCGAGGCCGCCAACGTCCAGCCGTGGTTCGAGGCCAACATCAAGAGCGGCCAACGCCGCATCATGGGCATCGGTCACGCCATCTACAAGGCGCTCGACCCCCGCGCCAGCATCCTGAAGGAAAAGGCGCGCGCCCTCGCCCACGCCTCCGGCAACGGCAAGTGGTTCGAGATTGCCGAGGCGCTCGACAACGCCGCCCGCGCCGACCAATACTTCATCGAGCGCAACCTGTACGCCAACGTGGACTATTACAGCGCCATCGTGCTCTACACCCTCGAAATCGAGGTCGATATGTTCACCCCGCTGTTCGCCATGAGCCGCATCGCGGGCTGGAGCGCGCACGTCATCGAGCAGATGCAGAACAACCGCCTCATCCGCCCCGACATGAACTATACCGGCCCGATGGACTTAGCGTGGACGGCGCTGGACGCCCGCTAGGGCGCGTTATTCGCACAACCTTGCAATAAAAAACACCCCTTCGGCACGTAAGCCGAGGGGGTGTTTTTTTGTGGGTATATCGAGCTCAGTCGGGGCGGAAGGCCAGCGCCTCCAACACCGCGTCGAGGCGGGCAATCAGGCTTTCGGGGTCGCCGTCGTTGTCGAGCGTGAAGTCGGCGATGGCGATTGGGCCGCCTTTTTCCAGCTTCTCGATTTCCGCCCAATCGCGGGCTTCGGCCTCGGCGCTGGTGAGCGGGCGGATGGGACGGTTGGCGAGGCGGGCGTAGCGTGTGCTGCGCTGGCACGTCACCGCGACGATGGTCAGCTCTGCGCCCAATTCCGTCCGCAACAGCTTGTACTCGCTCCACGAATACAGCCCGTCGATGACGATGCTGGCGCGGGTTTGCAGGGCGGCGCGCAGGTGCGGTAGGGCGCGCAAGGCGATGGCGGCCATGCCGTCGGCAGCGCGGAACTCCTCGCGGACGGTGCGCTCATGGTCGGGGGTGATGGGCAAGCCGCGCCGCGTGACCTCATCGGTCACGATGCCGCCGAAGCGGAACTGGAAAAAGCCGCGTTGCTCGAGCGCCAGCGCGGCGGTGCTTTTGCCTGCGCCGGGCATCCCGACCAATGCGAGGGCGCGGCGGATGGGGGGTGGGGTCATGGGGTGTGCCTCTTCGCCTCGATAGCGTGTTGGGGGGAACGACAAATACAGGTGAGGTTGTGCGTCGCCCGAGAGCTATAGGTGGGCGGCACGCGCAACTCTCGGAAGCAGCAAAACACCTACCGCCGCACCTGCCCCTCGCCAATCACCACCCATTTGTAGGTGGTCAGCTCTTCCAAGCCCATCGGGCCGCGGGCGTGCAGCTTTTGTGTGCTGACGGCCACCTCCGCCCCCAAGCCCAGCGCCCCACCGTCGTTGAAGCGGGTGCTGGCGTTCCAAAATACCGCCGACGACATCACCTCGTTCAAGAAACGCTCGGCGTTGGCGGCGTCCTCGGTCAGGATCAGGTCGCTGTGGTCTTGGCTGTGCGTGCGGATGTGGTCGATCGCCTC
>JALONY010000149.1 GCA_025454715.1 Anaerolineae bacterium | reverse complement strand
ACGTAACCCAGCTCGGTGAAGCAGACCGGACGTTGCGGGAAGTAAGCGCGGGCGCGCCCGAGGTTGCCACCGAAGTAGCGAGTCGGGTAATTGTCACGCGGGTCGCCGCTGTTGGCGGTCGGCGAGACGATGCCCTCGTTGTAGTGCGAGCCAACGCAGTCCATGTAATTGGCCGCGCCAGCCTGCGCCATCTGTTGGAAGAACACGTCGTCGTTGCAGACGTGGTAGCTGGCGGCTTGGGTGCAGCCCGCCGCGCCCGCGAAGCCGGTCGGCGACGGCGCACCACTGATGACGATCACGTTGGGGTTGGCGGCCTTGATGGCGGCATAGGAGGCTTGCAGCAAGCGGGTGTACTCGGTGCCGCTGACCTTGCCGATCGGCCATTCACGGTCGATGTTCGGCTCGTTCCACACCTCGATGGCGTCGGGGCCGAGCTTGGCGACCTCGGCGACGAACGCGGCATAGGTCGGGATGTAGGTGTCGAGGTTGGTCATCTCGCCCGGGACGCCGACGATGCTGAGCATCACCTTGAAGCCACCGGCCTTACCGGCGTCGATGTAGCCCTTCGATTGGGCGGTGCTGGCGCCGAGGTTCCAGCGCACTTGCTTCTTCATCCACGTCATGCCAGCGTTCTTCATGGCGGTCGAGGCTTCACCCGTCAGGCTCAGCACGTGGCCACCGACTTCCAGCGGGCCGGTCGCGCCTTGGCCGCTGACGGGGGGCAACGCGGTGCCCGAGGCGGGCGCCGAGGTGGTCTCTTCACGGGTGCAGATGGTCACGGCCTTCAGGTCGAAGCTGACGCGCACGCGCCACGTGCGGTTTTGCAGCGACGTGATGACGTAATCCCAGCCGAAGTAGACCGGGCGGTAATCGACGGTGGCGACTTCCTCGTTGCACGAGTCGATGCTGACCTTCCACTCGACTTGCGAGAACGACCATGCGCGGACGTAGGTCAGGTCAACGTTGAACTCTTCCTCGAGCGCGGCGCGGGCGGTGGTGAAGCCGCGCCAAACCGGATCGGCGGTGTTCTGGGTGGGGGTGGGGGTGGCTTCTTGGGCGAAGGTGGGCAAGGCGCCGACCGACAGGATGACGCCCAATGCCAGCAGCAAGGCTGCCATCATCACGCTGGTGCGAGTCCGATTCATCTGCATAGAGTTTGACCTCATACACTATTGGGAATGACAGGGACGTGCGGTGATGGCTGGTGCGCCCATCAAGCACATATCGCCCAAAAGCCTACACCATGCGCGTAAATTGTCCAGCGTGCGTGCCCGTGCCGTAGCCCAATCGTCGGGTTACCGGCCATGCCCCATTGATGATTGCAGACCTTCAAACCCTGTGTTACAGTATGATTAGGATTGCGTATAAATCCGGTTTATGTGCTGTAACCTCTGCCATCGTATCGGGAGGCGAACGTGTCGGACACGATTCTCGTCGTGGATGATGAGGAACCAACGGTACGCCTCTTGGAGGCGCTACTGACGAAAAAAGGATTTGAGGTGGTCAAGGCCACCACCGGCGAGGACGCGCTACGAAAAGCCTATCGGCATCAGCCCGATGCGGTGGTGTTGGATGTCGAAATCCCCGGGATGGACGGGTGGGAGATTTGCCGCCGCCTGCGCGAGATGTCGGACGTGCCCATCATCTTCTTATCGGCCAATGCCGAGACCAACGAGGTGGTGCGCGGGCTCGAGTCCGGCGCGGACGACTTCATCGGCAAGCCGTTCGAGAGTGAGGAGCTGGTGGCGCGCATCCGCGCCCACCTGCGGCGGGCACCCCGCGCCCAAGCCCAAGAGGAGCTGATTTTCAACGACGGCGACTTTCGGGTGAACTTCTTGAAGCGAGAGGTGTACGTGCGCGATATCCAATGCCACCTGACGCCCAAGGAGTTCAACCTGTTGGGGGTGCTGGTGCGTAATGCCGGGCGGGTGGTGACCCGTGACGAGCTGGTGCGGGCGGCGTGGGGCGACGAGTATGGCGACGCCATCGACAGCCTGAAGCTCTATATCCACTATTTGCGCCAAAAGTTGGAGGTCGATCCTGACCGCCCGATTTACATCATCACCTCGCGGGGGGTGGGCTATCGGTTCATGACGCAGTAGGCCGATAGGTCTGTCGTTTGACTCTTGTAAATCGTGTTATACTGCCCGTGTTGCCCGGCCTGAACCCACCCCATCGGGGCAAGAGAGGTCTGACCATGTTGGAAGATATTCTGAACCGTACTCCGCGCGGCTACGATGAGGACGACATCGACGATGACGGCTATGACTTGGACGATGACGACGAGTTCGACGACGACGACTTGGATGACGAGTTCGACGAGGATGACGACTTGGATGACGAGTTCGACGACGACGACGACGACTTTTAAGCGACGTGATGACTGACCCGAAAACGCCCGACGCGATGCTGCGTGGGCGTTTTTTCGTTTAGGGCGGTGCGTCGGCGTACCAGCCCAACAAACCGCCGTCGCCCATCACGCCCAGCGCTTGGGTGGTGCCGGTGAGCGGGTCGTAGGCGTGGATTTGGTCGCTGTCCAAGGGCAGTACCGCCAAGCGTGCGCCATCCGGCGACCAAGCCAGCGAGTCGGGGGTGGGGCGTAGGTCGAGGCAGGTATCGGTTATGGTTTGCTGCGCCACGTCGTAGAGCATCAGGCGTGATGCGCCGGTTTGGGGGTCGAGGCGGGCATAGGCCAAGCGCCCCGAATCGGGCGACCAGCGCAGGGTGCCGAAGCTCACGCCGCGCTCGGCGGACTCGACCTCGGCGGCGGGGGCACCCCCGCGCCAGAACAACGCCAAGCGCACCCCGTCGGGCGTGTCGGTCAGGGCGGCGAGGCGCGCCGAGTCGGGCGACCATGCCGCGAGTTGGGCGTTGCTCAGGCGGGGCAAGCGCCCGACGGCGCTTTGGCTGGCGAGGTCATATACTGCCCAGCCTTGTGCGTCGGCCTTGAGCCCGCGCCGTAGGTCGGGCGAGAGCGGTTGGAACGCGAGGGCGGGCTGTGGGCTGAGCGATGTGCCCGTGCCGAACGGCTCGACCACCTGCCAGACCTGTAGGTCATTGATGGAGCCGGACGGGAAGGCCAACGTTTGAGAATCGAGCCACAGCACGCTGGGGATGCCTTGCGTGGGGGCGAAGCGCGTCTCGATGGGGAACGAGGCTTGCCACGGCACGCGGGCGACGATGCGCGGCACGGCCTCGGTGCTGATGACGCGCAGCTCTTGGATGACATAGCGCACGTCGCTGAGGGTGACGGCTTGGATGCTGCCGTGGGGCACGGCATAAAAGCGCCCGTCGGGCGAGGGGGTGCCGCCCGCCGTCACGTTGGCACCGTCGAAGGCGATGAAATAGGTGGTGGAGACCGTGGCGCGCAAGGCGCGCACGCCCTCGGCGTTGGCATACGACAAGATGACCCCCTCGAACGAGGCGGCTGGCGCGCTGGGCGCCGGTGGGGTGCAGGGCAGGGCTTGAGCGGTGGCTGGCCATGCCGCCAGCCCCATCAAGACCCCCCAAAGGATACCGTGTGTGAGTAATCGCTGAATGTTGCTCATTTTTTGGGGGTATGGGTGTTTGACAACCGTCATGTTTGCGTTAATCTATGTGTTGCCTGTCAAAGGCCGTTTTTTAGGGTAAACCATCTACCCACAAGGAGTCTACCTATGCTTCGTACCATTCTCGTGGTGTTGGCGCTTTTCGCGCTGGTTGCGGTCCCGACCGCTGCTCAAGAAGATTTGATCGTTGTCGAGCCGGGCGATCCGGTGGTCTTGGGCTTGGCCGCTGTGCTCAGCGGTGAAGGCCTCGCCCCGATCGGTGAGGACATCGTGCGCGGCGCCGAGCTGGCGCTGGTGCAACGCCCGACCGTGACCGTCGGTGAAGTCGAGTTCGAGGTCGTGTTCGACATCCAAGACGACCTGTGCTCGGCTGAAGGTGGTCAGGCCATCGGCAACTACTTCGCCGCCCAGCCCGCCGTGGTCGGCGTGGTCGGCCCGACGTGCTCGTCGGCCTGCAACGCCTCGGCCACCATCTTCGACCAAGCCGGTTACACCAGCATCAGCGCCAGCTGCACCAACCCGCTGTTGGCTCAGGACTTCGAGAGCTTCATCCGCACCGCCCCCAGCGATGCCGCTCAGGGTGCCGATGCCGCCATCTTCATCTTCGATTACCTCGGCTTGACCAAGATCGCCACCATCCACGATGGTAGCGCCTATGGTGAGGGCTTGGTGGACGTGCTGAGCGAGGCCTTCGTGGCGCTCGGCGGTGAAGTGGTCGCGGCGGACGCCGTGACCGTCGGTGACACCGACTTCCGCAGCACCCTCGACGCCGTGGCCGCCGCTGGCCCCGAGCTGATCTTCTTCGGTGGCTTCCCCGCCGAGGCCGCTCGCTTGGCTGAGCAACGCGCCGACGCCGGTCTGGCCGAAGTCGCCTTCATGGGCGCCGACGGCATCAAGACCACCGAGTTCATCGACCTCGCCGGTGAAGTGGCCGAGGGCGTGTACGTCTCGTCGCCCGCGCCCGTCACCTCGGATGTCGTGACCGCCTTCATCGAGGCCTATGTCGAAGAGTTCGGCATCGACCCGACCGGCCCGTACAACACCAACGCCGCTGACGCCGTCAACATGTTCCTCGATGGCATCGAGGCGGTCGGCACCATCAACGCCGACGGCAACCTCGAGGTCAGCCGTGCCGCCCTGCGTGAGTTCCTGCTCAACTACGGCGCCGAAGAGGCCGTCGAGGGCATCACCGGCCTGATCAGCTGCAACGGCGACGGCGAGTGCGTCGCCCCGTTGACCAGCTTCGCTCAGGTTCAAATGGGTGAGTTCGTGACCCTCGAAGATGTCAACATCATGGAGATGGAAGAGACCGAGGAGTAATCCTCCGGCTCGGCCATTGACCTATAGATGAGAAAGTGCGGGGTGAGGGGCAACTCTCACCCCGCTTTTTGTTGTTTTTGTGGGCAGAACGCGGTATAACGTGCGGGCTTAAGGCGTGCGGGTGTGGTGCGCGCCGACATTCAGGGATAGCGTAAGTTTATGGTCAAAAGCAATCGTCTCAGCGGGGCGCTCTCCCGACTCGGGAAAGACCCCATCCAAGCTTTTCTGTACATCGCGGGCGCGTTTTTGCTGGTCTACGTGGTGGCGGTGGCGCTCGGCAACGTGGTAGCGGGGCGAGGCGTTATCCTCGGCCTCGCGCAGGGCAGCATCTACGCGCTGATTGCGCTGGGCTATACGTTGGTCTACGGCGTGCTCCGCATGATCAACTTCGCGCACAGCGAGGTGTTCATGTCGGGGGCATACATCGGCTTTTTCGCCATCAACGCCTTCGATGAATCGGGCTTTTTGGCGCAACAGACGGTGTTGGCGCTGGTGCTGACGTTGTTGGTGGGTATGTTGGCGTCGTCGTTCGTGGCGGTCATGCTCGAGCGCATCGCGTATCGCCCGTTGCGTAAGGCACCGCGCCTCGTGTCGTTGATTACGGCCATCGGCGTCTCGATTACGCTCCAGCAATTGTTCTTGCGCCTGTTCGGCGGCGATACGCGCAGCTACCCGGTGGTCAGCTTGTGCGTGGACGCGCTGCAAGTGGCCGACCAGCCCGACCGCGTGTGCGGGACGGCGCTCAACCTGTTGCAAGGGCGCTACAGCATCCCGATCGGCGAGGAGGCCATCACGGTACGCCCGCTGTACCTGATCATCTTCGTGCTGGCGCTGGTGCTGATGACCGCGATGTGG
>JALONY010000148.1 GCA_025454715.1 Anaerolineae bacterium | reverse complement strand
CCGCCCCTGCCGCGCCCAACCACACACTTCCGTTGCCACCACCCCAATAAAAAAATAGCGCCCGACCTGTGTCTAGGTCGGGCGGTATCGCGCTATCACATCGAGGTCAGCGCTTACGGGGCAGGGGTCGCAGTCGCCTCGGCAGCCGCTTCCTCGGTGGCCGCCGGTGTGCCCTCAACGGTCGGCTCAGGCGTCACTGCCTCAGCCGTCTGCGTGGCGATGGCCGCGGCCTCGGCAGCGAAGCGCTCAGCCTCGAGCGCATCGGCCTCGACGAACAGCGCCTCGAGCGCAATCCGCTGGCTCACCAGCGTATCGAGGTCTAGGCCGACCAAGCCAGCGCCTTCGACCGCGCTATAATTCACGTCGCTCAAGATCGTCCACACCGCCGACTGAACCACGTCCGACGCCAGCGTCGTCTGGTTCAGCACCAACACCAGCGGTTGGCTCAGGGCATACGAGCCATCGGCAATCGTCTCGACCGAAGGCGCGACGCACCCATCACCCGCATCGACCGAGACCACCTGCACCGCCGAGCCAGCCGCCAACACATCCTGTGCCTGCGCCAAGCTCATCACCGCGAGGCCGCCCGGCACGTTGTTGACCGCCGCGCCCAAGAACAGCGGATCGAAGTTCTCGTTGACCGTGTCACGCGCCACTGCCGCGCCATCGCTCACGCTGTTCACCAGCAAGTCCAGCAACACATCGCCCTTGCTCAGCGCGAACAGCACGATTTCGTTGTCGGCAAAGCCCTCCCCCACCACCGACCAATTGGTCGGGGCTTCGGCGCTGGCCGTCCACGCCTGCCGCAATTGTGCGGTCGTCAAGCACGCGAGGTCGGCATTGCCCGCGTTACTCACCAGCACCGCAACTTGCGCCCCCAGCGTATACGTCACCGGCACGATGTCGAGGTTGGCGCAATTGGCGGCCTGTTCCTCGCTCAACGGCGCGGTCAACACGACAATATCGAGGTTGCCGTTGCAGAACTCACGCGCACCGGCCAGCCCGCCCACGTAAGTCTCGGTCAGGGTCGCGCCCGGGTTCGAGGTCGTGAACGTAGCCATCGAGGCACGCAACAGCGAAGCACCCGCCGCCGAGCCACCCACGCGCACCTCGCCAGAGACGCCAGCCACCGGCTGGAACAAGTCGGCCTGCGCCCGACGCGCCCCTCACCTATCAAGCCTTGCGACACCGCCAGCGCGGCATCGGGCAACGACAACGCGCCAGCCGTGTTCAACGCCGCTTGGCCGTCAGTGCTCAGCACAGCGGCCACCGCCCCACCCAACGCCTCGGCTTGCGCCGCATTCAGGTAAGCGAACAAGCGCTCGCCGCCCGTGTAGCTCAGGTTCAGGACATTTTGGGCGGACGTGCTACGCAGCTCCAGCACCGTCACGCCCTCGGCAGAGGCCGCCACGCCCAACGGCACCACGCCCAGCACGCCCGTCCCAGCGGCCACCTGCGCCACGACTTCCTCGGCACTACCGAAGGTCGCATCCGCCCGCAAGCCATCACCGTTGACCGCCGAGTCCAGCAGGTCATACGGGCGCGTGCCCGCCGCCACCGTCACCAACGAGAACGGCACATCGCCGAAGGCCGCGTTACCCGCCGCCCACGTGCTGACCGTGCCCGCCGCGCTCGGCGAGACCAAAGCGTTCAAATCGGTCACCGACAAGCACTCGGCAAACGTCACATCGGGGCTGGCGATGAGCGCATAACCGTCCACCCCGAACAACACCTCATAAAAGCTCACGCCGTTGTTTTGGCAGTTCACCACGTCCGAGACGGTCAACGCCCGCGTCGCGATGACAGCCGCCGCTTGGTTGGCGCAAAAGGCCGAAATACCGGCCTGCGTACCGGTCAGCTCATACGTGAACCCCGCGCCGGCCTCGCCGCTCGCCGCCTGAAACAAGCTCCCAGCGGAGTTCGAGCCCACAACCTTGGTCGGCTCGGCCTCTTGTGCCACCACCAACCCAACACATACGAGCAATAACAGCAGCGCCAACCCGACGCGCCGCCCATGAATCGTCATCACCAAAACTCCTAGTTGCATTGGTAGTCTCAAACCGGTTGGATTCTACCGGCCTATCATCAATTGTCCAGCGCAAGTTTAAGCGCTAAGATTGTGCCGTATGCTTGGGCAAGAAGGGACACCCATGACCGACCCAGACCACACCCTCTACGACCTCGTCGGCGGAGATGCCTTCTTCCGCGACCTCGTCCGACGGTTTTATGATTATGTCGAGCAAGACCCCGAGCTACGCCCGATGTTCCCCGACGACCTCGCCCCCGGGCGGGAATGGCAGTACCTGTTCCTCGCGCAATTCTTCGGGGGGCCCGCCCGCTACATCGCCCAACGTGGGCACCCTCGTCTGCGGATGCGCCACATGCCCTTCCCCATCAACAAAGCCGCCCAAGAGCGCTGGCTGACGCACATGCTGACAGCCCTCGACGAGCTACACCCCCCAGAGCCCGCCTATACCGAAATGCGCGAGTATTTCATCCGCGGCTCTCTGTTCCTCGTCAACCAAATCGACCCCGACACACCGGAGGACACCCCCTCATGACCCGAAACTCCCTGACCCGACGCCCCGACCCCGACGCGCCGCGCCCATCCTTCAACGCATGGGTCATGCAGCGCTCCCGTTTCGTCCGCACCGTCTATGTCTTCATCGGTGCCATGGCGCTGGCACTGCTCCTCATGCCGGTCGTCGATCAGCTCATGTTCCGTTTCGGCGGCGTCTCCATCGGTCCAAACACCACCTCCTCGTGGTTCGTCCTCGCCTTGTGCATGGGCATGTATTTCTCGGGTTATGCGCTGGTCATCGGCATCCCGGGCGAAAAACCGCCCACCTCCCGCGCCCAGAACCTCTATATCACCCTCGTGCCCATCACCTTACTGCTGGCCGTCGTCTGGTACGGGGTACAGTGGCTGTCCCTGATGTTCGGGGGCTAGAGCAACCATCATGACCGAAGGCATCGCGTTCTCGCTCACCTTCCTCTTGTCGTTTGGCCTGTCCATCTTGCTCACACGGCTGGCCATTGCCCTCGGCCTGCGCTTGGGAGTCGTCGCCGTCCCGGGCGGGCGGCGCAAACATACCGGGCGAATCTCGAAGCTCGGCATCGTGCCCGTCTTCCTCGCGTTCGCCCTCACCGTGCTGGTCGTCCAAGCCTTGCCCATCCCGCGTTTCGACCCCCAAGAGGTCACCCGCCTCATCGGGCTACTGTTGGGCGGCCTCGTCATCTTCGCGTTCGGCTTGCTCGATGACCTCTACGACCTCTCCCCGCTCAAGCAAGGCATCGGCCAAATCCTCACCGCCGGTGTCGCCATCTACTTCCAAATTTTCATCGAGACGGCCAACAACCCCCTGACCGGTGGCCAAACCGACTGGCCGTATCTCGTCACCGTCGTCATCACCATGGCGTGGTTGGGCGTGTCGATGAACACCGTCAATTTTCTCGACGGACTCGACGGGCTGGCGGCGGGCATCGCTGTCATCGCCAGCATCATGCTGTTCGTCCACAGCGCCTTCATCCTCGACCCCGCCCAAATCAGCGTCAGCCTGCTGCCGTTGGCCTTGCTCGGCACCACGATGGGCTATTTGTTATTCAATTTCTTCCCCGCCAAGATTTTCTTGGGCAGTGGCGCGGTCATGTTGGGCTACCTGCTCGGTTGCCTCAGCATCATCGGCGGCGCCAAAATGGCCACCATCTTGATGGTCTTGGGCTTGCCCCTGCTCGATTTTGCGTGGCAGGTCGTCAACCGCCTCCGCAAAGGCCGCAACCCGATGAGCGGTGACCGCGGCCACCTGCATTTCCGCCTCCATGACCACGGAATCGGCCAACGCCCCATCGTGCTGTCCTATTACGCCTTCTGTGCGTTTTTCGGCCTACTCACGCTCGTTTTGCCCAGTAGCCTGTTCAAATTCATTGCCCTCGGCGTCATGATTTTCTTGGCCTTGTTGGGCTTTGGGCTGGTCTCGCGCTTCCGTCAGCCCGCGTCACCCACCGCCTCGGCACCCTCGGTCGAATCATCGTCCTGAGCCGGTTTATCGCCCCCGACCGAGCGCGCTGGGGGCAAGTTCACCACTGGCTCAGCCGCTGCAGAGCGTGGCGGCGGGGGTGGCGGCACCTCGGAACGGGCAGCACTTCGCCCCTCAGGTGCCCCGGGGATTGGGAACGCCAACCGATAGACCGACGGCACCCCGTCCAGCGCGCCCGCCGTCCGTTGCTTGAGCGCCTCTTTTTGGCGGTTCAGCCGCTCGCGCTCGGCCTGCCGCTCGGCCAAGATGTCCGCCCGCGACTTGGCCACCAGCTTCCCACGCACGAACTCGGCACTGTTGCCGGTCGCCCGCTCAATCGTCTGCTCAATCAGCCCCAGCACGAAAATCGACACGCCGTTTAAGGCCACCACCACCCAAAACACCGCCGCCAACACATTGACGAACTGCGAAACGGGCGCGGCAATCGGCGCGAACACCTCATCGAAAAACCCAAACAACCACAATGCGAGGCCAATCACGGCCACCGCCAAGAAAAATGGGCGCAACGCCCGCTGTGACGTAAAGCGCGGCGTCATGGTGTTGGCGACCGCAAAAATCAAATAAGTCCACAACCAAAAATCGGGCTTGGCCGTCAACAACCCCAACCCCGCCCCGACATCGCGCAAATCGCCCGAGCGCATCACCGTCAGCGCCTCCGAGATGCCCAGCACCCCATTGGCAATCACCGAAATCACCAACACGCCAACCGCAGGGGGTGCCAGCTCAATCAGCGCCAGCTTCCAGCGCGCCGCCTTGGTCGATAAGCGGATGAAGTTCAGCTTGAGGTCGGCGATTTCTTGGACTTGGGGGAAGCGCAACGCCCGCTCGGCGCGCACGTTCAAGAACGAGGCCGCGAAGAACAACGCGACCTCATGCAAGATAATCCCCGGCAAAAACAGCGTATAGAACAAGACCGTCGTCGTCCGAAAGTCTTTCGTCAGCAGCCACCCTAGCTTAAACAGGTGCTGATGCAGCCAGCGTTCCATCTGGCGCAACAGCCAAAAGCCGATGAATGCCGCAATTGCCGGGGAGAGGATGTCCAGAACGTCTAGCCTTTCACCTGCGCGGCAGCCGCGACCAACGCGAGGAAGTCGGGCACCTTCAGCGACGCCCCACCCACCAACGCCCCGTCGATTTCCGGCTGCGCCATATATTCGGCCATGTTGTCCGGCTTCACACTGCCGCCATACTGGATGCGGAGCGCATCGGCCACCCCATCCCCATACAGCCCGCGCACGGTCTGCCGAATCAGCCCAATCGTCGTGTTGGCATACTGCGAGTCGGCGTTCAAGCCCGTCCCAATCGCCCACACCGGCTCATACGCAATCACGAGGCTGGCCATCTGCTCGGCGCTCACGCCACCCAGCCCGACCGTGACCTGACGGGTCACCACGTCAGCGGTATGCTTGGCCTCGTACTCGTCTTTGGTCTCGCCCACGGCGAAAATCGGCTTCAGGCCAGCGCCCAACGCCGCCTTGATTTTCAGGTTTACCCGCTCGTCGGTATCGCCCAAGTACTTGCGGCATTCGCTGTGGCCGATGATGGCGTAGTCCGCCAGCCCGACCAGCATCCCCGCCGCAATTTCCGAGGTATACGCGCCTTTGGCCTCCCAGTGCACGTCTTGCGCGCCCACCTTCACCGCCGAGCCGCGCAACGCCTCGGCCACGCTGGCCAACGCCACGAACGTCGGGCAGACCACCCGCTCGACCGCGTCGTACCCTGCGATGGCCGGTTCAAGCTCCTTCACGAACGCCACCGACTCGGCGACCGTGTAATGCATCTTCCAATTGCCCGCCAAAATGGGAGTACGGCTCATCATCGCCCCCTTACCGGTCACGAATCGCGGTGACGCCGGGCAATTCCTTGCCCTCCAGCATCTCGAGGCTGGCGCCGCCACCGGTCGAGATGTGCGTCAGCTTGTCGGCCAAGCCGCTTTGCTCGGCAGCCGCCGCGCTATCGCCGCCGCCGATGATCGTCACGGCGCCCGTGACGGTGATGTCGGCCAGCACCTGCGCCACCGAGAACGTGCCACCCGCGAACGACGGCATCTCGAACACGCCCATCGGCCCGTTCCAAACCACCGTCTTGGCATCGGCCAACGTCGCCGCGAACAACTCACGGGTCTTCGGGCCAATGTCGTAAATCGCCCAGCCGTCCGGCACGCCCGCCTCGATGTCTACCACCTGTTGTTGGGCGTCATCGGCGAACTTATCCCCGATGATCGCATCGACCGGCAGCACCAGCTTGCCGTCACTGCGCGCCAACAAAGCTTGCGCCGTCTCGACCGCCGTGGCCTCGACCAACGAGCCGCCCAACGCCCGCCCCTGCGCGAGGAAGAAGGTGTTGGCCATGCCGCCGCCGATAATCAGCTTATCGCACTTGTCCAGCAAGGCGTCGATGACCGCGATTTTGTCGCTGACCTTCGCCCCGCCCAAAATCGCCACGAACGGGCGTTGTGGGTTCTCGATGGCCGTCGCCAAATAGTCGATTTCGCGCTCCATCAGCAACCCGCTGACCGCCGGACCAAAGGCGTCATTGACGAACACATCGCCGAATTTGGCCATCTCTTCGGCCAAAGCGGGGTCGTTCTTCTCCTCACCCTTATAGAAACGGGTGTTTTCCAGCAGCAACACGCCGCCCTCGGGCAGTTCAGCCAAGGCCGCCGCCACCTTCTCGCCGATGCAATCCTCGGCGAACGCCACCGGCACGCCCAAATGCTCGGCCAGCACCGGCGCAACCGGCGCCATCGAGTATTTCGGGTCGGGGCCGTCCTTCGGGCGCCCGAGGTGGCTCAGCAACAGCACCGCCTTCGGCTTCTGCTCGAGGATGTATTGCAAGGTCGGCACGGCGGCGCGCACGCGGGTATCGTCCGTCACCACGCCCTTTTCCAGCGGCACGTTGAAATCGACGCGCACCAGCACGCGCTTACCGGCAAACTGTGCATCACGCACGGTCATTTTGTTCATTAGGGAAGCTCCCGTATCGGTTTCGAGAAAGGCAAAACAAAAAGGGTGATGCCCGACGCACAGGGCGCAGGTTCGCCCCTGCCGCCGCGCATCGCGCATCACCCCACATCACGCAGCGCTCAGCGTCTAGTTTAGAGCTGGTCGCCCATGAACTTGGTCAGCTCGGCGCAACGCACCGAATAACCCCACTCGTTGTCGTACCACGTCACGACCTTCACGAGGTTGCCGCGAGCGTCCGACATCGGCGCGTCCACGATCGAGCTACGCGGGTCGCCCTTGAAGTCCATGCTGACCAGCGGCTCATGCGTCACGCCGAGGATACCGGCCATCGGGCCCGCCGCCGCCGCTTCCAACGCCGCAATCAAGGCGTCCTTGGTCGCAGGGCGCTCCACCGTCGCCACGAAGTCCACCAGCGACACGGTCGGGGTCGGCACGCGCACCGCGATGCCGTCGAACTTGCCCTTCAGCGCCGGAACCACCAACGAGACGGCCTTGGCCGCACCGGTCGAGGTCGGGATGATGTTCAAGGCCGCGGCGCGGGCGCGACGCAAGTCCTTGTGCGGCAAATCGAGGATTTGCTGGTCGTTGGTGTAGCTGTGGATGGTGGTCATGAACGCTTGTTGGATGCCGAACGTATCGTGCACCACCTTAGCCGCCGGAGCGAGGCAGTTGGTCGTGCAGCTCGCGTTGCTGACGATGTGGTGCGCCGCCGGATCGTACTTCTCTTGGTTCACGCCCAAGCACAAGGTGATGTCCTCGTCCTTGGCTGGCGCGCTGATGATGACCTTCTTGGCACCGGCTTGCAGGTGCTTGGCCGCCGCAGAGCGGTCGGTGAAGATGCCGGTCGACTCAATCACGATGTCCACGCCGAGGTCGCCCCACGGCAAATTGCCCGGGTCGCGCTCCTTCAGCGCCTTAATCACGTCGCCATCGACCACCAAGTTCCCGTCCACCACCTCGACCGTGCCGCCATAACGGCCATAGTTCGAGTCGTAGCGGAACAGGTGCGCCATCGTGTTCAGGTCGCCGAGGTCGTTGAACGCCACCACGTCAATCGCTTGCGGGTAGTATTGGCGCAGTGCCTTCAGCACTTGACGACCAATACGGCCAAAACCGTTAATCCCTACGCGAATCGCCATTGTCGATTTGCTCCTTTTACGTGTAGCTCGACAAACTTTGCGCGGCCTCACCGCCGCGTATCGGCACGACCCCGCTTAAACGAGGCCGCCGCCAATCCTGTGAACAACCAAAAGCTCTTTTATCGCCTTTGCCAATTTTTCGCCGTCATGCCGCCACGGGCGTGCGTCGTCGGTCAGGTCGGCCTCGCGCACCTCATAGCGTTGATAAATTTCATGATGCGCGGGCGGCGGCGCCACATAGCGCGTGTTCGGCCCCGCGTTCTTTTCGGGATAGTGCGTGTTGACCAAGACCGCCTGAAACACCCCCCGTCCGATATGCTGCTCCAACGCCAACACGTGGTCTGCCGCGCTATATCCTTCGGTCTCCCCGGGTTGCGTCGCCACGTTGCAGATGTAAATCTTGTAGGCTTTCGTCGCCCGCAGTGCGTCGGCAATCCCCCCCACCATCATCGACGGCAAGATGCTGGTGTACAAGCTCCCGGGGCCAATCACCACCAGTTGCGCGTCCATAATCGCCCGCACGCTCTCCGGGTGCGCCGCAGGCTCGGGCACCAACGTCACATGCTCTATAGTACCGCCAACTTCAGGAATTTTCGACTCGCCCTCGACTCGCAAGTGTCGCCCATTCACCCGCATCTCGGCCACCAACGTCACGTCGTCCAACGTCGCAGGCAACACCCGCCCGCGCACATTCAAGACCCGTTCGATTTCGCCCAACGCCTCGGTCAGGCCACCGGCCACCCCCGACAACGCCGAGATGAACAAATTCCCGAAGGCGTGCCCCGACAATTCGCCACTGTCGAACCGGTATTGCATCAGCTTGGTCATCAAGCTCTCGTCGTCGGCCAACGCCGCGATGTTGTTCCGCAAGTCGCCCGGCGGCAACACCTTCATATCGCGCCGCAAGCGGCCAGAGCTCCCGCCGTCGTCCGCCACCGTCACCACCGCCGTGATGTTCGAGGTCTGTTGCTTCAGGGCGCGCAACGCGGACGGTAAGCCCGTCCCGCCGCCAATCGCCACCACCTTCACCCCGCCCGATAAGCGCGCCTCGCGCATCAGGTCAACCAAGCCCATCCCGCGCCCAGCACTGCCGAAGCTGGCACGCCCGACGCCCAACGCGCCCAAGACCACCAACCCCAGCCCGACCAGCCCAAACGTAAACGAAGTGTTTTGCTCCCCCGCGATGTCGCTCCGCGCCAAGGCATATCCCAGCGTCACGCCGCCCAAAACGACCAACATCAGCCACGGACGAAAGTCCATGCGCCGAAACAATCCCGTGAAAGTGCGGCTCAACGTTTCCATAACGCCAGATTATACCGCCCCACCGCGCCGCGCAACACGGCCACCTATCCAGCGCATACCGGCAAAAAGTACAAGAGCGCCCACCACCGTCAGCGTCCCCACCGTCAGCGCCGCGTCGAACCAAAACTGTTCGGGGTACAGCCGAATCAGCGTATCGCTGTACAAAAACACCCACGTCCCGTCCGCGAAGAACAGCTCATGAAACAGCGTAAAGAAGAAATCCCACGCCACCACCGCCGAGACCACCACCGCCACGATCGCCATCAACGTCAGCAGTGCCCCGCGCTTGAGCCCCTCGCGCAAAATCCACCCGTCGCGCCGCAGCACCACCGCACACACCGCCAACACCCCCAGCGCCACCCGCAGCACCAAAAACGCCGCTTGTGTGACGTTCTTCACGTCAATCATGTGCTGAAGCTCACGCTCGGTATAGGCCGCGCCGGTCGCCCCAAAGTCGAGGTCGCGCAACAAAGAGATATCGGCATCCGTCAACATGTACTCAATCGCCACCGGCCCATACCGCAGCCGGTCTTCGGTCGTAAACCCGTACAAATCGACAGGGAACCCGGGGCGCGTATATTCGAATTGCAAAAACCACGGCGACATCACAACCCGCACCGCCAGCAACACCAACACCACCGGCACACACACCGTCACCAGCCAACCCAGCCCAAGCTTCACCCTCATCGGATGGACTCCAATTCCCCCGTGAACAAGAAGTTCAACACCAACGAATCCACCAACGTCTCCAGCGGGGCGCGGTCATCGGTAAACATCACCTCCGACGCCACCGCAGGGACGAGTGACGCCTGCGTCGCGCTCACCACGTCGTACAACAACGGCTGTGCGTTCGGGTCGAGCGTCATCAGCGCCTCGTCCAAGCCCTGCGGTGTGGTCGGCTGCACCGTCGCATACAAAATCGTGTTGAATGAGCGCGGCACGTCGATGGCGTGCACCGTCGGGAACACCTCCAGCAAGACGTTGGTCAGCGCATCGACCAAGCGCCGGTCGGTCGGCGTCCGCCCGACGTTGATGGCCAATACCCCCTCATCGCTCAGCTTGGCGCGCACCTCGCCAAAAAACTCGACCGTCGTCATGTGCCACGGGATATACGGCGGCTTGTACGCATCCACCGCAATCACGTCGAAACGCTCCTGAAG
>JALONY010000147.1 GCA_025454715.1 Anaerolineae bacterium | reverse complement strand
GGCACGGATAAAGCACAGGCGTTCTAGTATACCACGGGCTTGGGCGGGGTGCAAAAAGGGGTGGGTGAAGCACACGCTTGGCCTACGGCAAACAGTCGTTGACAAGAAAAAGTGCAGGGATGGTGCTATCTTTCGTGACTGTGTGGATGGTACCCCGCAACCTCCACACCCATCTTGCGTGTTTTTATGCTGGCCTTTTCTGTGAACATAAGGGATTTACTGATGCGCCACCCTCTCATGGTTCTATTGATGGCCACACTAACACTTCTTCTCAGCCATGGAGTAGCCTCCTCGCAAGAGACCCCATGGCTGACGCCTGATTGGGCGGTACCGCAAGAGATATTGTGTCCGTCTGAAGGGATATGACCCTTTACGTCGTCTCGATGACGACCAACCGAGTCGCAGTCGTGCCGCCAGATGGTTCTCAAGCCCGTATTTATGATGTCGCCGAACAGCTGCAACCCTATCCTCAAAGGTTACAGCCCGGCATAGTGCCGTTGCAGGATCGAATTTTGCTGTATCGCTTCAACCCATTTGACAGGGGGATTGATATTCTTCAAGTCCATCGTAGTACAGGGATTATGGAACAACTGGTAATTGAAGGTATTTCACACATAGTTTCCTGTGCATCGTTTCCACATATATCTTGGCGTCCCTTTTTTGCAATTGATGATCAGCATGTTGCAATCTGTTCTGAGGATCCAAAGAAACATTTTAATGTTCACGTCGTAAATGTCACAAGTAATATTATTAAACAAACCTTAAGATTAGGTACAAATAACTCAGAGGGATCCACCGACAGACCTTGGATTGAGATGGAAGTTGACTTAGAGGGTAATATTTATTTACTCCCTTATTCCAATAATATTTCTACATTGGGAATTGACGTTCCTGTAAATAATTTTAACTATCGAGTTAAATATAATGTTTTATCTCAGACTTATTCACTAGTGCCATTTGATTTCAATCTAATGAGTGGAGAAAACTCATATACAAGGCCAGTGCTTATCGATTTGAAAGAGAATAAATATATTATCTATACAGGTGGTACGATTAACAATAGAACTGTAGATTTATTTAAAGTCGATATAGAGGGTAATATTTTATGGCACATCAGCAACCCACCACTACCGGATGACATTCGAAGCATGATGCTACTGGGCGATGGCCGTTTTGCCATATCCGATTTTAGCACTGACGTGCCTTTGGTATTTTTAGAGCCAAAGGCGGACGCAGGCGAAGACCAAACCCTCGTCGATAGCGACAATGATGGAATGGAGAATATCACGCTTGATGGCTCGTCCAGCTTTGACAGGGACGGCACGATACTAAGTTATGTCTGGACGATGAACGGGGAGGAAATTGCAAACGGGGAGCTTTCGCAAGTATCGCTTGGGCATGGCGTCCATGAAATAACGCTCATCGTAACCGACAATCAAGGGCTGGCAGGGCATGACACCGTGATAATCACGGTGACCGGCACGGATTGAACGGTCAACACCCCCCCCCAACAAACCCCCCCAACAAAACACCGCCGCCCGCAGGCAAAACCCACGGGCGGCGGCAGACGGCACGAGACAGGCGGTCAGGCGGCCTTACGGCACGCGGTGGCACGCCACCCAGTGCCCGGGCGATACCTCGATCAGCTCGGGGTCGGGGTCGCGGAAGCACACATCCATCCGCACCGGGCAGCGCGTGTTGAAGTTGCAGCCCTTGGGCGGGTTGGCCGGGCTGGGCAAGTCACCGGTAATCAGGATGCGCTGGCGGTTCTCCTCGACCATCGGGTCGGGCACCGGCACCGCCGACAACAGCGCTTGCGTATAGGGGTGCAGCGGGTTGTCATACAGTTCGTCGGTCGGGGCTAGCTCGACAATCTTACCGAGGTACATCACGGCCACGCGGTCGCAAATGTGGCGCACCATCGACAAGTCGTGGGCGATGAACAAATACGTCAGGCCAAGCTCCTCTTGCAGGTCTTCCAGCAAGTTGACCACCTGCGCCTGAATCGACACGTCCAGCGCCGAAATCGGCTCATCGCACACGATGAACTTCGGGTTGAGCGCCAAAGCGCGGGCGATGCCGATGCGCTGGCGCTGCCCACCGCTGAACTCGTGCGGGTAGCGGTTGATGTAGAACGGGTTGAGGCCGACCTTCTCCAGTAGGCTCTCGACGTACTCGCGCAGTTCCTTGCCGCGCTTGACGTTGTGGATCTGGAGCGGCTCGCTCACGATGCTCCCGACCGTCATGCGCGGGTTGAGCGACGCGAACGGGTCTTGGAAGATGATCTGCATCTCGCGGCGCAGGGCGCGCAGTTCCTCGCCCTTGACCGAGGTCAGGTCGCGGCCTTCGAACTCGACCGTGCCCGCCGTCGGGCGGTAGAGCTGGAGGATGGTGCGCCCGGTGGTGCTCTTGCCGCACCCCGACTCGCCCACCAAGCCCAACGTCTCGCCACGGATCACATCGAACGAGACATCATCGACGGCGCGCACCGCGCCGACTTGGCGCTGGAACACGATGCCAGAGTTAATCGGGAAGTGTTTCTTCAGCCCGCGAACCTTCAAAATCACGTCGTTCTGGTTTTGCGCGCTGGGGTTGCCCAGTTTCGGCGCTGCTGCGGACATGCTCTAACGCTTCCCTTCCATCTGCTGCTGCTGTTGTTTGCGCGCTTGGCGCAGGTCATACCACGCGGCCACCATGTGACCGTCCACGCTACCCTCGGCTTGGCGCAGGGGCGGGGTCTCCGTCCAGCACCGCTCGGTGCGGTACGGGTTACGCGGGGCGAACGAGTCGCCCACCGGCTCCACGCGCATATCGGGCGGCGAACCCTCGATTTGCGTCAGGCGCTGGCGGTTGTGCCCCTCATCGAGGCGCGGCAGCGACGTGAGCAAGCCCAGCGTGTAAGCGTTGCGCGGGTCGCCGAACACCGACTTGATCGGCCCGCGCTCGACGATGCGCCCGCCGTACATGACCTGAATCGTGTCGGCCATGCCGGCCACCACCCCGAGGTCGTGCGTGATCCAAATCATCGCCATCTTCAGCTCTTTTTGGAGCTGCTTGACCAGTTCGATAATCTGCGCCTGAATCGTCACGTCCAGCGCGGTCGTCGGCTCGTCGGCAATCAACAGCTTGGGGTTGCAGCTCAGCGCCATGGCAATCATGATGCGCTGGCGCATCCCGCCCGAGAACTGGTGCGGGTAATTCTTCAAGCGCTTGCGCGCATCGGGGATGCCCACCATGTCGATCAGCTCAGCGGCGCGGTTGTCGGCCTGTGCGTTGTTCATCCCGAGGTGCAGCTTCAGCGCCTCGGTGATTTGCGTACCGACCGTCAGCACGGGGTTGAGCGAGGTCATCGGGTCTTGGAAGATCATCGCGATCTCCGCCCCGCGCACCAAGCGCATCTCCTCACGGCTCAGCTTCAGCAGGTCGCGCCCCTGAAACCACACCTCACCGTTGGTAATCTTCCCCGGTGGCATCGGGATTAACCCCATAATCGAGAGCGCGTGCACGCTCTTGCCACTCCCCGACTCACCCACCACACCCAAGGTCTCGCCCTCGTGAAGCGTATAGCTCACGTCGTTCACGGCGTAAATCGTGCCTTCTTGGGTCTGGAAGCGGGTGACGAGGTTTTTTACCTCCATAAGGACGCCCACAATCCACCTCCTGAAAATTGACCTAATCGCTACGCTCTTTTTGCATCTATGACAACCGCCAGCCCTGCGGTAGATGAGAGTCTGCAAAACCCCCCATGACACTTCACCCATCCGTGACGGCAGGCGAAATCTCACTGGAACTCAGCGCGTCTAGATTGTAGCTAGTCGTGGGGTACATCACAAGTTTTACTATGTCTTAAACACCCCTTGATATGCTTGTACGCTTTAACCCTAACACCGACCTAAAACAAGGAGCACCCTTCCCTATGGCCATCGACTTCTCACCGGTTCGCAAGCGCGAGGTCAAAATCATGCCGTTCGCGGCACAGTTCTCGCTCGATGAGGTGCGCCAAGCCGCCAACCACAGCGTCGATTTCTTGCTCGACCTGCTCAACGACCTGACCGACGCCGACGTGACGTTCATCCCGCACGACCCCGAGGCCAACGACCCCTACGCCCCCGCCGACCAGCAAAACATCGGCTGGAGCCTCGCCCACCTCGTCCTACACGTCACCGCCAGCACCGAAGAATACGCCGCCACCGCCAGCGTGCTGGCGCGGGGCATCGACTACCCCGCCGAGCCGCGCATCCGCTATGAGCCCGACTGGCAGACCACCACCCAAACCGTCGCCGAGTGCCGCCAACGCCTGCTCGAGTCGAAGCGGATGCGCAACGCCTTCCTCGACAGCTTCCCCGACCAACCGCACGCTCACACCCGCTGGCAACGCAGCGAGCGCTTCATCGAGATTTTCGGTGAGCTGGACTACAAGGGCGCTTACCTGATGGGGCTCAGCCACGAGTACGAGCATCACCCCCAGTTCGTCGAGGCCAAGCGCCAAGCCCTCGCGGCGCGCCAGAACGCCTAACACACCCCCAGTCACTCCCCAAAGACGATGGGCGGCACCCTGTGGTGTGCCGCCCGTTTTGATGTTTTCTTGATGCCCAACCCCCCGAAAAGACTTGCCAAGCCCAAAAGACGGGTATATAGTGAAACCGTGCTGACATAATTCTTATGCGGCATTCATAAAATCTTGACACCCCAACCCAGCATACCCAAGCCAAAAGGCACCCCCACCCCATAAGATGCGTCACCTTTTGAACCACCGCACCGACGCCATCGCACACCCACACAGGACAATCAAACACCCATGGGCAACTTCAGCATTCGCCGTACCATCATCGGCGAGCCACTCGCCACGAGTCAGGTCAGCCACCAACGCCTGAGCAAGTTCAAGGCGCTGGCGGTCTTCAGCTCCGACGCACTCTCGTCCACCTCGTATGCCACCGAGGCCATCTTGTTGGTCTTGGTCGCCGCGGGCACCGGCGCATTGGCCATCAGTTGGCCGGTCGCGCTGGGCATCGTCGCCCTGATGTTGGTCGTGGCGTTCTCGTATTACCAAACCGTCCACGCCTACCCCAACGGTGGCGGTGCCTACATCGTCAGCAAAGATAACCTCGGCACGTGGCCGGGCTTGGTCGCGGCGGCGTCCTTGCTGATCGACTACATCCTGACGGTGGCCGTCTCGGTCTCGGCGGGTGTGGCCGCGCTTACGTCGGCCTTCCCAGAACTCGAGCCCAACCGCGTCCCCATCGCCATCATCATCGTCGCCTTCATCACCGTGATGAACCTGCGCGGCGTCAAGGAATCCGGCACCTTCTTCAGCATCCCGACCTACGCCTTCATCGTCGGCATCATGCTGATGATCGTCTGGGGCTTGATTCGCATGGTCACCGGCAACGTGCCCGCCCCGCTCGAAGGGCAAGTCGTGACCGATGGCGTGATTCAGGCCAGCGAAAGCCTGACTCTGTTCATCATCTTGCGCGCCTTCAGCGCGGGCTGCACCGCCCTGACCGGTATCGAGGCCATCAGCAACGGTATCCCCGCCTTCAAGACCCCCGAGAGCAAGAACGCCGGTCAGACGCTCATCATCATGGTCGCCATGCTCAGCACCATGTTCATCGGCATCACCTTCTTGGCCAACCACTACCCGATCGAGGTGCACGCGCACGGCGGCCCGACGGTGTTGTCGCAAATCAACGCCGAGGTGTTCGGCCAGAACACCCCGCTGTTCTATTACCTCCAGTTCGCCACCCTGTTCATCTTGTCGCTGGCGGCCAACACCGCCTACGCCGACTTCCCGCGCCTCGCCTCGCTGATTGCCAAAGACCGCTACCTGCCGCGCCAGCTCACCAATTTCGGCGACCGCTTGGTCTACTCCAACGGCATCATCCTGCTGGCCATCGTCGCCTGCGTGATGATTGCGCTGTTCAACGCCGAAGAGCACAACCTGTTGCCGCTGTACGCCGTCGGCGTGTTCTTGGGCTTCACCCTGTCGCAGACCGGCATGGTGGTGCACTGGCTGAAGGAGCGCAACAAAGAGGGCTTCAAGGCCGACAACACATGGCGCTTCAAGCTGGGCATGAACGGTTTCGGGGCGTTCTGCACCTTCACCGTCAGCCTCGTGCTGATGGTCACCAAGTTCACCGAGGGCGCATGGTTGGTCATCGTGGCCATCCCGCTGGTCGTCGGGGTGATGGTGGTGATTCACCGCCACTACAACGAAGTCGCCGCCTCGCTCACCCTCGACGGCCTCGTGCCGACCGGCCCGCGCACCTCGCGCCTGAAAGACCTCAACCACACCCCGATGGTCGTGATGATGAACAGCATCAACCGCTGTTCGTTGCAGGCGCTCGATTACGCCTTGCAAATCTCCGACAACGTGCGCGCCCTCGCCATCGCGGTCGAGCCGGAGCAAATCGACGTTTTACGCAAGCGCTGGAGTGAGTGGAAGCTGGACAGCATCCCGCTGGACATCATCGAGTCGCCCTTCCGCAACATCAGCGAGCCGCTCATCCAATACCTGCACACCCGCGACGAAGCCACCGCCAACCACATCCCGACCATGGTGGTCGTGCCCGAGTTCGGTCGTGTTCGTGCCCTACCGCATCGGCGACACGCTCTATCAGCCGGACGTGGTCGGCATCGTCGAGGGGCAACAGGGCACCGACTAACGCCCCGCCCATTACCCCCAAAACATACAGGGGCGGCCTATGCTTGGCCGCCCCTGTGTCGTTGATTCGAGATGTGGGTTAGCCCATCGCCTCGACCACGCGCATAATCACCAACGGATCGGGCGAGTCATCGCCCCACAACAACGCCGTTGGCAATGAAAAGGCTGGCAACACCCCACTCGTCACCGTACCATCCGGCGTGGTCGGGCGAGGCCGATAGCCCTCTGGTTGCCATTCCAGCACATCCACCCGCTGCCACGCTGGG
>JALONY010000146.1 GCA_025454715.1 Anaerolineae bacterium | reverse complement strand
TACATCGTGACGCGAAAGCCGCCATCGGTTTCGGTGAAGACCGGCTCGCGTAGGCCGTGCTGGCGCATCAGCTCAAATACGCGGTCAACCCCATAGCCCAGCCGCTCGATGAAGCCCATATCGGCCAAGACCTGCACCACTGCCGGATTGCGCGAGAAGCGCTCATCCTTGATATTTTGAAGCGTGACCGGCCCCGGCAAGCGCCCGGGGCTGGTGATTTCGAGCCGGTCGGCGAACACGTACAAGCGGATGCCGTCGCCGTGGATGCTGTAATCGCGGTGCGCCACCGCGTTGACCACCAGCTCACGCACCGCCTCCAGCGGGTATTCGTAACGCTCATTGCGCGCCATGTTGTCGCGCAATTGCACATCCTTCCGCAAGGTGTCGCGCAGGAAGGTCTCGGCGCGCCGAATCTGGTCGGGCAGCGTGCCGAGGATATCCTGACGGGTGAAGGTGTCGCTCATCACCTTACCGCCGAAGCGCACCGCGGTGATTTCGCTGCCGCGCACGGTGCGGCGCGGGTGTCGGGCGCAAGACCTCGCCCACCCGCACCACGCACCCGCGCTGGAGTAGCAGTTGCTCGGCGTCACGCTCCCCGACCGAGGCGGCGTAATGTTGCGCCCGTTCCCAATCCAGCGCCTCACGCGGCAGGTCGGCTACCGGCTCGGCCTCGAACGTGACCTCGCCACGCTCAATCAGCAACCGGCGCAGCAGGGTCGGCAAGAGCGGCACGGTGCGGCCAGCCTCGCGGGTCAGGTAACGCCCCTCGAAGCTGTAGACGTGCGCCATGCCCGCCGGAACCAGCACCCGCACCACCCGCACCCCATTGACCTCGACCACCTTGGGCAACGGGATAATCAGCGCCGGTGACAAGCTGAGCGCCGCGTGCAGCACGCGGTCGAGCACCGGCACGGCCTCATCGACCCCGTGCGCCCGACCATCCACCCCGACCCCGACCGACACCACCCCGCCCTGCCGCGTGTTGGCCAAGGCCATCAACGCCTCGGCGATCGCCTCGCGCTCGGCCTGTTTGGGCAACCAGACCTCGGACGGGCTGGTGGTCAGCGGGGCGTAATATGCTCGTACCTCATCCGCTTCTCGGGCGCTCATGCGGGTTGCTCATCTTCTGCCGGGGTCTGGTCGGCTTTGCGCTTGCGCGGCTTGGGCGCTGGGGCGGGTGTTTCGGCTTCGGGCGTTTCCGATTTGGCCTTCTTCTTGCTTTCGGGCTTCTTCTTCTTGTCTTTCTCTTTCAGCAGCTGATCGCGCAAGCGCTCGGCAGGAGCCTCCAACAGCACCAAATCCAAGACATCCTGCATCGACTCGACGAGGTGAATGGTCATCGATTGCAAGGTCTTGGGCGGGATGTCTTGCAAATCCTTCTCGTTGGGCTTGGGCAGGATGACCGTATTGAGCTTAGCACGGTGGGCGGCCAGCACCTTTTCCTTAATGCCGCCGACCGGCAACACCCGCCCGCGCAAGGTAATCTCACCCGTCATCGCAAACGCGGCGCGCACCTTGCGCTCGGTAAAGGCCGAGATGATGGCCGTCGCAAGGGTGATGCCCGCCGAGGGGCCGTCCTTGGGTACCGCGCCCTCAGGGATGTGCACGTGCACGTCATATTCCTCGAAGTCCTCATCCGGCACATTGAACTCGGCGGCACGACTGCGGGTATACGACATGGCGGCTTGCGCCGACTCTTGCATCACCTCGCCGAGGCTACCGGTCAACATCAGGGTGCCCTTGCCGGGCAAGATGCTAACCTCGATGCTCAAGGTGTCACCCCCGCCCGGCGTCCACGCAAGGCCGGTCACCAACCCGACCGTATCGGCGCGGTTGGTCTGCCCCTCGAGGTACAGCGGCGCGCCCAACAGCGTGTGCACGACATCGGGCGTCACCCGCTTGGGCGCACGCTTGCCCTCGGCCACCTGCCGTGCCAGCTTGCGGCACACGTTGCCCACCTCGCGGTTGAGGTTGCGGACGCCAGCCTCATAGGTGTACTCGCGCACCAACACGCGCAACGCCTCCGGCGAGAAGCGGATGCTTTGCGACTCGATGCCGGTGGCCTTGAGCTGCTCCGGCACCAAGTATTGCTGGGCGATGGCGGTCTTCTCTTCCTCGGTATAGCCCGCGAACTCGATCACCTCCAAGCGGTCGAGCAACGCCTCCGGCAAGGTCGAGAGGTCGTTGGCGGTGGTGATGAAGAACACCTTCGACAAGTCGTAATCGAGGTCGAGGTAATGGTCGCTGAAGGCGTTGTTTTGCTCAGGGTCGAGCACTTCCAGCAAGGCCGAGGCCGGGTCACCGCGGAAGTCTTGCCCCAGCTTGTCGATTTCGTCCAGCATGAAGACCGGATTGACCGTGCCCGCCCGCTTCATCGTCTGCAAGACGCGCCCGGGCAACGCGCCGATATAGGTGCGCCGGTGGCCGCGAATCTCGGCCTCGTCGCGCAATCCGCCGAGGCTGACGCGCACGAACTTGCGCCCCAGTGCCCGCGCAATGCTGCGCCCGAGGCTGGTCTTGCCCACCCCGGGAGGGCCGACGAAACACAAAATCGGCGCTTTGGTCTTGTCGGCGGCCAGCTTACGCACCGCGATATGCTCTAGGATGCGGTCTTTAATCTTCTTCAGGCCGTAATGGTCTTCATCCAGCACGCGCTGAGCATGGGCGAGGTCGAGCACGTCCTCGGTGCGCGTCACCCACGGCAACCCGACGATCCAATCCAGATACGTGCGGATGATGCCGACCTCGGGCGCCATCGGCGGCATCATCGCCAAGCGGGTCAATTCTTTGTTGGCGCGCTCCCGCACCTCGGGCGTGAGTACCGCTTCCTCGACGAGGCGGCGAATCTCGGCCAAGTCTTGTTGGAACGGGTCGCCCTCGGCCAGCTCATTCTGGATGACGCGCACCTGCTCACGCAGAAAAGCCTCGCGTTGGTTCTTCGACATTTCCGATTGGACTTGCTCGGCGATGTCCTCGCGCAGTTCCAACAGGTTCAGCTCACGGTTAATCAGGGCGGCCACCACGCGCAGGCGTGCGGCCACGTCCGACATCTCCAGCACCTGCTGGCGCTCTTCCAGCGTCAGCGGCAGGGTCGAGGCGACGAAATCGGCCAGCGCGCCATAATCGAAAATCGTGCTGGCGAAGTCGAGCACCTCATCGGTAATCGTCTCGCTGATTTCGGACACGGTGTTGAACATCTCCAGCACCGTGCGCGCCAGCATATCGGCCTCGTCGCCTTGCGCCTCGTCATCGCGCAGCACCCGCGCCTCGGCGAGGATGTAGGGGTCTTGCTGCACGATATTGACCACCTGCACGCGCCGACGCCCCTGCGCCAACACCGTGTCGGTGCCATCGCGGAACGGGATTTGGGTGCGCGACAAGGCCAGCTCGGTGCCGACGATGTACAGGTCTTTGGCCTGCGGGGTGCGGAGGTCGGGGTTGCGCTGCGCCAATC
The DNA here is from genome assembly GCA_025454715.1 of Anaerolineae bacterium. Taxonomy (GTDB): domain Bacteria; phylum Chloroflexota; class Anaerolineae; order Aggregatilineales; family Phototrophicaceae; genus Flexicrinis. Next base: position 2,345 of record JALONY010000146.1, on the reverse strand, counting down.
CCAGCACGGTCAGGCGGTTGCTCATGGCGTGCTGCACGGCGGCGGCGGCGCGCTTGCTCAGGATAGGGATAGGCGTGATGACGTTGGGGTAAACCACGGTATCGACCAGTGGCACCACCACCAGTGTCAGCAACCCCGACGGGTTTTGTTTGGCGTTGGGCACCGCGTCGAAATCGTTGGTGATATAGGAATCGTTCACTGTCGGTCTCTTTTGCTCGAAGGCCTATCCGTCGGTTACGGATAGGGTGTGAGATTGTAGCACAAACGAGCGCCGTAACGGTATCGTCAGGCCGCTTTTCTTATGTAGATTTGACAGCGCCACCCCAAAACGGGGCGGCGCACACTGGGTGATGGTGGGCGTCTCAGCCCTGTTCGACCTGCCCGGGCGAGGACATCACGATCTTCTTACGCACCGCCGTGTTCGAGGTCGAGGACGATTTGCCGTCGTCATAGCGCTGAATCGGGATGACGAACTGGAAGTTGGAACCCTTGTCCAGCTCGCTCTCGACCCAGATGCGCCCGCCGTGCCCTTCGATGATGCGTTGCGTAATCATCATGCCCAGCCCCGTGCCTTTTTGGGCGCGGGCGCGGGTGTCCTCACTGCGGAAGTAGTCCTCGCGGAAGATACGCTTGAGGTCGGCGGGGCTCATGCCGATGCCGCTGTCTCGCACGCTCACGTACAAGCATTCCCCCAGCTCCATGCCCGCCGGTGTGCGGTAGGTCGGCAACACCTCGACGGTAAGGCGCACGGCGGTGCCTTGCGGGCTGTATTTGTGGGCGTTGCTGACGAGGTTGGTCAGCACCTGCGCCAGCTTCTTGTGGTCGCCGTACAAGGTCGGCAGGCGGGCGGGGACTTCTTGGACGATGGTCTGGTCTTTCTGGTCGAGCATCTGCGCGAACGGCGCGATGGTGTCCTCAATCACGGTGTGGAACTGGAGCGGCTCACGGGCGATTTGCAACTTACCGGCGTCGCTGGCCGCGATGTCGCGCAAGTCGTCGATGATGGCCTGCATCCGCTCGGCGTTGGAGCGAATCACGCTCAAGAACTGCGTGCGCTGGTCATCCGAAATCACCGCCGCCATGCGCGGGTTGAGCAAGGTATCGCTGAAGCCCTTAATGGAGGTCAGCGGGTTTTTCAGCTCGTGCGCGGCAAACGCCACGAACTCGCTCTTGTTCTCCGCGGCGCGCACGATGCGCTCATACAGCTGGGCGTTGGCCAGCGCGATGCTGGAGCGCTCGGCGAGGCGCTTGACGAACTCGAGGTCAATCAGCGAAAACGGCGCGTCGCCGTTGGCTTCCAGCACCAGCAAGGCGATGATTTCACTGCCCGACAACATCGGCACGGTAATCTGGCTGATGGAGCCGCGCAAGCTGGCCTGATAGTCGGGGTCGAAGCGCAGGTCGGCGAGGTCGGCCACGCCGGTACGCAACACGCGCCGCACGATACCCTTGTGCAGCGGCCAAATGCCGCCGTCCGCCCCGCTGGGGTAATCTTCAGGCTCATACCCTTGTAGCGCCAGCACCCGCATGGTCAAGTTCGAGAGGTTGACCTCGCCCATCACCACCGAGCTGGCGTTGGTGCCGCGTTGTGCCCACCCGATCGTGATGCGGCTGACCTCGCGCTGGTCGAGCGCCCGCGCCAGCGCACGGTCAATCTGCTCCAGCGTCTGCAACTCCTCGAGGCGCTGGTTGAGCGCGCTACCCGTCATGGCGAACAAGCGCGCATTTTCGATGGCGACCGCCGCTTGGCTGGCGAACGTGGTCAACAGGTTGACCTCTTCCTCGCGGTAGCTGGTGCCGTCACGCTTGTTCAGCACCTCCAGCACACCCACGATGCGCTCTTTGGCAATCAACGGCACGGCCAAAATCGACTGGGTGCGGAAGTTGGACTTGGCCACCTCGCCCTGCCAACGGTCATCGCTTTGCACTTGGTTGCTGATTTGCGGCTTGCCCGTCCGCACCACCTCGCCAATCAACCCGCGGTTAGACGGCACACGCTGGCCGAGCAACTCGTTACTCGCCCCGCCAATCACGGCGCGGAACACCATCTGGTTGGCCATCTCGTCGTTTTCGTCGGCCAGCAACAGCGACCCCGCCTCGGAGTCGAGAATCGACACCGCGCTAGAGGTAATCAGCTCCAGCAGGGCGTTCACGTCGTCGGTCTCGGCGGCCACCAATTGCTGGCTGATTTCGTTGAGCGCCCCGAGCTGGCGCGCACGCCGGTTCACCTCATCGAACAACTGCGCCTTTTCGAGCGCAGTGGCCGCCAGCGCCGCGAGGTTGGTAAACGTGCTGATTTCCTCGGCGGTGTACGGTTGCGGGCTGCGCTTGCCGACCGCGAACAC
>JALONY010000440.1 GCA_025454715.1 Anaerolineae bacterium | reverse complement strand
GGGGCGCTACGAGCTTTAGGCGTGTCGATTCGCCCGCATCAGGCCAAGTGTTGTGACTCTGGGACGAAACACCCCAATTTTTCAGTCAAACATCATTTGACAAGCGCTTAAACGGGGGTTAAACTGTCCTTATAGGCAGTAAGGAGGCGGCTTTGCCCATGAAGCGACTTCTGAACGACTTAATGCGCTGTTGAAGCACGCGGATGGTGTGAATATACCCCCGCGTGTGTTTTTTTATAGGGAAGTTTGGTCTGGCCGGAGCAGGAGAAAAACGATGGACTACAGCATGATTGGCAAGATTCAGAAAGCGAAAGAATACGCCGAAGACCCCAGCCGTGTGACGTTCAACAGCTTCACGCTCGAGTTCCAAGGCGACAACAGCACCTACACCTTGTCGTTGGGGCCGGACGGCTGGCACAGCACCGACAACGGCTTCCAAAAATACGGCATCAGCCCGCACATCATGGCGATGGAGCGGATGTTCGGCGCGATGCTCAAGCGTGAGCCTCTGCCCTATGCCCCCGGGCAAAACGTGGTCAGCGATGTCGAGAAGGCCAAGAAATACGCCGCCGAGCCGCACCGCATCCGGTTCCTCTCGTTCAATGCGCGCTTCCGTGGCGACCACAACGAATACACCATCAACTACGAGGATGGCGTGTGGCAATGCGATAACCCCTACTTCCAAACCCACGGGGTGTGTAGCCACACCATGGCCATGGAGCGCCTGTTGCGCGGGATGGTCAAGCCCAACGTGCCGGTCGCCCAAGCCGCGCCGGTGGCCGAGTAGCCCGCGCTTCTTCATTTTGACCTCAAAACACCCCCTGACCGCATCGGCGAGCAGGGGGTGTTTTGCGCTTAGGCGCGGGGGCCTTCGCTCTCGCCAATCGGCTCTTTGTTGGTCATGACGGTGAATTGGTCGGGGCGGGTATCGTCGAGGAAGGCGTAAATCGGTTTCTCGTTGCGCAGCATATCGACGAAGGCCATCAGGTCGGAGATGGGCAAGTAGATGTTGGCCTTGCGCTCGGCGGGGTTGAACGAGGGGGCGGGGACGGGGCTGTCGGGCGCGATGAACACCACATCGAGGGTATGCTCGCCCTCGTCTTTGACCGGCGTGCCGGTGCAACGCACTTGAGCGCGCACCAGCACCTCGTGGGCGCCGACCTTGCGGCGCTCGAGCTGGCGCCACGAGAGATTTGGTAATGCTTGATGTCGATGGTGACTGAGGCCATGGGTTGAGGCTCCTCCACAGGGTTAGGTGGTTCGGTCATGTGGTGGGATTATAGCATGACGGCACGGGGTGAGGGCGTTTTTCTATCGATAGCTTCTGGTCACTGACGCTTTTTGACCAAAGGAGTGGGGGATTGCGAGGAGTCGGGGGCAACGTGCCCGATGACATCCCCGTCCGCTGAGGCTGGCTCTTCGCCAGCGTGATTCTTCGGTTTTGGGTGGGATAGGGGCTGCACCACCCCCAAAAAACCGCCCCCGCCGGACATATCGGCGGGGGCGAGTGCTGTGTGTGGCCGGTGTGGCCTAGACCGTCGGCTCGGCGTCCGGCGCGGCCTCGTGCGGCGTGCTTTCGTCATCGCCGCCCTCGCCGTCGTCATCGCGCACCAGCGCCAGATGGTCGTCCTTGTCGGTGGTGATACGCACCACGCTACCGAGGCTGAAGCGCCCCGACAAGATGCCATCGCTCAGCTTGTCCTCGACCTCGTTTTGGATCAGGCGGCGCAGGGGGCGCGCACCGTACTCGGGGTCGTAGCCGTGCTTGGCCAGCCACTCTTGGCCTTCTTCGCTCAGCTCGAGGGTGATGGCGCTCTCGATCAGGCGCTCGCTGACCTTACACGATGGTGGCGTCCACGCGGTTGAGGAACTCGGGGCGGAAGACGCGCCGGAGTTGCTCGATGACGTTCTTACGCAGGTCTTCGTAGCGCATCGTCTCGTTGCGCTCTTCGTTGCCCTCCACCGCAAAGCCGAGGTTGGCACCGCGCTTGATGGTGTCGGCACCGACGTTGCTGGTCATCACGATGATGGCGTTGCGGAAATCGACCTTGCGACCCCGCGCATCGGTCAGGCGGCCTTCTTCCATCACCTGAAGCAACATATTGAACGCTTCGGGGTGGGCTTTCTCGATCTCGTCGAACACCACGATGCTGTACGGGCGGCGGCGGATGGCCTCGGTCAGTTGACCGGCATCCTCATAACCGACGTATCCCGGAGGCGCACCGACCAAGCGGGCGATGCTGTGGCGCTCCATGAACTCGCTCATGTCGAGCTGGATGAGCGCCTCTTCGCTGCCGAACATGAACTCGGCCAGCGTCTTGGTCAATTCGCTCTTGCCCACGCCGGTCGGCCCGAGGAACATGAACGTCCCGATTGGGCGGCGCGGGTCTTTCAGGCCTGCGCGGCTGCGGCGGACGGCCTTGCTGATGGCTTCGATGGCCTCGTGTTGGCCGACGATGCGGTTGTGCAGCACGTTTTCCATCTCGACCAAGCGGGCGGTCTCGTCGGCGGCCATGCGGCGCACCGGGATGCCCGTCCACATCGCGACGACCTCGGCGATGTCGTCATAGGTCAGGCGCGGTTGGTTGGTCTCGAGGTTCCAATTGGCTTTTAGGTCGCCCAGCGTCTGGCGCAAGCCCTCGGCCTGCATTTGCAAGCGCTCCAGCTCGTCATCCTCGCTACCCTCGGACTCGATGTCGCGGATTTCTTCC